>DATFAJ010000428.1:0-5801 GCA_035254745.1 Candidatus Methylomirabilota bacterium
CGCGCAGCAGGAGGCCTCGCTCGACTACGTGCTGCGCCTCTTCCCGGTGCTGAAGGACCGCGCCACGCAGCTCGCGGGCTCGCTCTCGGGGGGCGAGCAGCAGATGTGCGCGATCGGCCGGGCCCTGATGGCCCGGCCCCGTCTGCTCATGCTGGACGAGCCCACCCTCGGCATCGCCCCGGTGCTCGTGCAGCGGATCTTCGAGACGGTGGCCGCGATCAACCGCGACGGGGTGACCATCCTGCTCGTGGAGCAGAACGTCCGCCGCGCGCTCGCCCTGGCGCATCGGGCGGTGGCGCTGGAGAACGGGCGGGTCGTCCTGGCCGGGCCGGCGCGCGAGCTCCTGGTCGACGAGCGGCTCAAGAAGGCCTATCTCGGGCTGTGAGGAGGGAGCCGATGCGGATCAATCGCGCCCGCCTGGCCGAGAGCATGGAGGCCCTCGGCAAGATCGGCGAGACCGCGCGCGGCGGCCTCCATCGGGTGGCCCTCACCGACGACGACCGGCGCGGCCGCGATCTCCTGGTGCGGTGGATGAAGGAGGCGGGGCTCACGGTCACGGTGGACCAGATGGGCAACCTCTTCGGGATCCGCCCCGGAACCGAGGCGCGGCCGCCGGTGTTCATGGGCTCCCACGCGGACTCGGTGCCGAGCGGCGGCAAGTACGACGGGCAGCTCGGCGTGCTCTGCGCGCTCGAGACCCTCCGCAGCCTGAACGACCGGAAGGCGCGCACCCGGCACCCGGTCGGCATGATCGTGTTCACCAACGAGGAGGGCGCGCGCTTTCAGCCCGCGATGATCGCCTCGGGGGTCATGGCCGGCAAGATCCCGCTCGAGGACGCCTACAACGCGCGCGACCGCGACGGGCTGCGCCTGGTCGACGAGCTCCAGCGCATCGGATACCTGGGCTCCGAGCCGTGCGTGCCGCGGCCGATGCGCGCCTATCTCGAGCTGCACATCGAGCAGGGGCCGCACCTGGAGGAGGAAGGCCTGCCGCTGGGCGTGGTCGAGGGCATCGTGGCCATCGCGTGGTCGCGGATCACGCTGCACGGAGTGCAGGATCACGCGGGCCCGACGCCGATGCGCCTGCGCCACGACGCGCTGGTGGCCGCGGCCGAGATCGTGACCGGGGTGCGCGGCATCGCGCGGCACATCGCGGGGGACATGGTGGCCACGGTGGGCCGCCTCGACGTGACGCCCAACATCCCCAACGCGATCCCGGGGCAGGTCGGCCTGTCGGTCGACTTCCGGGATCCCGCCGAGTCGAATCTGGACCGGGCGCTGGTCATGCTGGACCAGGTGGTGCGCGGGGCCGCCCGCCACGAGGGCGTCCGCGCGGAGGTCGACCACTACTGGCGGGTGCCGCGCACCCCGTTCGATCGCGAGGTGGTGGACGTGGTGGAGGCCGCCGCGACCGAGCTGGGCTGCGGCCACCGTCGTATCCTCTCCGGGGCCGGCCACGACGCGCAGTACATGGCCGCGATCTGTCCCACCGGGATGATCTTCGTCCCCTCGCGGGGCGGCCGCAGCCACTGCGAGGAGGAGTTCACCGAGCTCGACGACGTCGAGCACGGCGCCAACGCGCTGCTCCTCGCCTGCGCCCGCCTCGCGGGCGCCGAGTAGGGCTACTCGCGCGCCTTCAGCCGGCGGACGAGTTCCTCGTAGGACGAGGTGCGGATCACCCGGTCGAACTGGGAGCGGTAGCTCGCCACCAGGCTCACGTTCTCGATCAGCACGTCGTACATCCGCCAGCGGTCCTCCCGGTGCAGCACCCGCGCCTCGACCGGCACCTGGGTCCCCTTCTGCGTGACGATGAGGGCCCGCACCGTCGCGTGGTCGCCGTCGACCCGCTCGCCCACATATTGCACGCGCTCGCCCCCGTACTCGCCGATGCGGGAGAGGTAGCCGCGCTCGAGGAGACCCTGGAAGAGGCCGATGAACTCCTCGCGCTCGGCCGGCGAGCGCTTCGGCCAGTGCGGGCCGAGGGCCCGGCGGGCCGCCTCCGCGACGTCGAACGCCTCGAGCGCGATGGCCCGGATCTCGGCGCGGCGCTGGCTCGGGTTGAGCGCGGGATCGTCGAGGACCTTCACCACGCGGTCGGTGAGCGCGCGGAGCTGCTCGGTGGGGGGGCCGGCCCAGGCGGAGCCGGCGAGGAGGAGGACCAGCAGCAGCGCCGGCGCGAGCCGGCGCGTCAGGCGATGACCTTGATCAGGGCGTGGCGGAGCGCCCGCCCGGTGAAGGGCTTCTCCAGCACGTGGGCGCGAATCTTCGCCAGGAACCGCCAGGGCTCCGGGTCGTCCACGTTCCCGGTGATGAACAGGAAGCGATTGGCCAGGTCCGGCCGCCGGGTGGTGGCCGCGTAGTAGACGGCCGGCCCACCGCCATCGGGCATGCACACGTCGCAGACCACCAGGTCGTAGGGCACGCCGCGCACGTGCTCCAGCGCCGCGTCCACCGTGTTCGCCACGTCCACCGTCCAGCCCGTCCGGCGCAGCAGCGCGGTCACCACGTCGGCCACGACCATCGAGTCGTCGACCACCAGGGCCCGCGACGGCAGGCGCGACGGCCCGGCCTCGGCGACCGGCTGCGCCGCATAGGCCGCCGCCGATGGCTCGACCAGGAAGTCCTTCTCCTGCTCCGAGGGCTCGACTTCCATGACGAAGGAGGAGAGCAAGGCGCTTGCCAGGCCGAAACAGATCCCAAGTGATGGAGAACATTGAGCGATCTCCTGACTGCGCAGAATTGGACGGCGCGATGCCGATACAAAGCGCGGCACTGGTCGGCAACAAAGCGTCGGTAGTCATGTGAGCCAGTGCAGCAGCAGGGTGGCCAGCGACAGGAAGATGGTCACGCCGAGGACATCCTGGAACGCGGTCTCGAACGGACCCGCGGTCAGCGCCGGATCGAAGCCCATCCGCTTGGACAGCATGGGGATCAAGGTCCCGGCCGTACCCGAGAGGTTCACCGAGATGAACATCGACACCGAGACCACGAGGGCGAACGCGGGCGAGTGCCAGAGCCACCCGACGACCCCGACCACCACCGCGCACACCGCCCCCAGGATGCTCGAGGTCTGCGCCTGGCGCCGCAGCGGCTCCCACCACCGCGCGAGCTGGACCTGCCCGGTGGCGAGCCCGCGCACCACCATGGTCACCGACTGCAGCCCGGTGTTGCCCGAGATGGCTTGGATCACCGGCATGAACGACGCGAGCAGGATGACCTGCCCGAGCGTGCGGTCGAAGTAGTGGATGACCAGGCCGGCCAGCAGCTCGATGAGCAGCGTGCTCAGCACCCACGGCAGGCGCAGCAGCGCCACCTGGTACGGGGTGCGCCGCTCGAGCTCGGCCGCGTCGGAGCCGGCGATGCGGAAGATGTCCTCCGACGCCTCCTCCTGCATGATGTCGATCACGTCGTCGACGGTGATGGTGCCGAGCAGCCGGTTCTGCTCGTCGACGACCGGCAGGCTGACCAGGTCGTACTTGGCCACGAGCCGGGCCACGTCCTCGCGGTCCATCTCCGGCCGCACGCTCACCAGCTCCTCGTCGAGGAGGGCCGACAGCGGGGTGCGGGGCGACGCGATGAGCAGGCGGCGCAGGGGGACCCGCCCGACCAGGTGCTGGTGATCGTCGACCACGTAGAGCTCGAAGGGGCGCTCCTGGGTGATCGAGCGGCGGATGTGCTGGATCGCCTCCTCCACGGTGGCCGCCTCGGGCCGCGCCACGAAGTCCGGGGACATGAGGCGCCCGGCCGACTGCTCCGGGAACTCGAGGATGCCCTGGACCTCCTCCGACTTCTGCTCCTCCATGAGGTCGAGGATCTTCTCGGCCTGCTCGGTGGGCAGCTCGTCCACCACGTCGGCGGCGTGCTCGGCCGGCATCTGCTCGAGGATGCGGGACAGCTCGACGTCGTCGAGCCCACGGATGAGCTCGAGCAGGGTGTGGTCGTCCATCTCGGAGAGCACGTCGCCGGCCCGGTCGCGCCCGAGCGAGCCGAAGAGAGCGTGGCGCTCCTCGGGAGCGAGCTGCTGGAGCACGTGGGCCAGGTCGGCGGGATGCGCCTCCCGTACCAGCTCGAGATCCGCCGCGTCGGCCTCGCCGCCGACCAGCCGCTGGGCCGCGTGCAGGAGGCGCTCGGTGTCCGCCACGGGCCGGCCGGGAGGCGCGGCGGATCAGCCGCGCGTGGGCGCCATCCGCAGGCGGGCCACCACCGGGAGGTGGTCCGAGGCCACGCGGGCGAGACGGCTCCGGTGCACGTGGAAGCCGTCGGCGGCGAGGTCTCGATCCCAGTAGATGCGGTCCAGCGGAAACAGGGGCAGCGGGGCCGGATGGGTTCGTCGGATGCGCGGGCCGTGCAGCTCGCGGCGCAGGGTCCGCCCGACCGCGCCCGGGAACCACTCGTTGAGATCGCCCACCACCACGCGCGGCCCGGTGAGCTCGTCGTGGAGGATGTGCTCGCGCACCAGCATCCGCACCTGCGCGGCCCGCTCGCGGATCTGGAGCCCGAAGTGGACGTTGAAGACGTGCAGGAGCCCCGCCGGCATGCGCAGATCCAGCCGGATGCCGCCGCGCGGCTCGCGGTCGGGGCGCGAGAGGTCGAAGGTGCGGCTGCTGCGGATGGTCAGGCGCGTGAGGACCGCGTTGCCGTAGGGCTGCCCGTCGCGCTCCCGGGTCGGTCCCATGGCCACCTGGACGCCCAGGCGCTCGGCCAGGCCCAGGGCCTGGGGCCGGAACACCTCCTGCAGGCCGATCAGGTCGGCGTCGATCTCGCGGATCACGTCGGCGATGCGGTCGAGGTCGACGCGGCCGTCCAGGCCGGCGCACTTGTGGATGTTGTAGCTGGCGATGGTGAAGTTCATACCTCCAGCATACCGGTCCGGACGACCTGCGTCCAAGAAACGAGCGGCCGAGCCTTGCAATCGGCGCGCGGGCTTTGCTAGTCTCGACGCAGCAGCCGAGCGATCATCGCGAGGTCCGTCCCCGTGAGTCCAGCCGCAACCCGCTTCCCCGCCATCGTGGAAGCCGTCCGGGAGTTCGTCGACCGGGACGTCCGGCCCGCGGCCTCCGCCCTGGAGCACGCCGACCGGTACCCGCGGGAGATGGTCGAGCGCATGAAGCGGATGGGGCTCTTCGGGGCCCTGGTCCCCGCCGAGTACGGCGGCCTCGGCCTCGACGTCAGCACCTACGCCCGGATCATCGAGGAGCTCTGCCGCGGCTTCATGTCGCTGGCCGGGGTCATCAACAGCCACACGATGGCCGCGCTCATCGTCCACCAGCACGGCACCGAGGAGCAGCGCCTGCGCCTGCTCCCCCGCTTCGCGAGCGGCCAGGCCCGCGGCGGGCTCTGCCTCACCGAGCCCCACGCCGGCTCGGACGTGCAGGCCATCCGCACGGTGGCCCGGCGGGACGGGGACCGGTACCTCATCTCCGGCTCCAAGATGTTCGTGACCAACGGCCGCGAGGGCAACACCTTCGCGCTCCTCGCGCTGACCGAGCCGGACGCCCGGCCGCGGCACCGGGGCATGTCCTGCTTCATCGTGGAGAAGGGTGCCCCCGGGCTCGAGGTCGTCAAGTCCATCGCCAAGCTGGGCTACAAGGGGGTCGACACTGCGGAGCTGGTCTTCGACGGCTTCCCCTGCCCGGTCGCCAACCTGGTGGGCGGGGTCGAGGGCCGCGGCTTCAAGCACGTGATGTCGGGGCTCGAGACCGGCCGGATCAATATCGCGGCGCGCGCGGTCGGGGTGGCCCAGGCCGGCCTGGACGAGGCGGTCCGGGTGGCGCGGGCGCTGCCGGAGCCGCCCGCGGCCC
>DATFAJ010000429.1:0-5989 GCA_035254745.1 Candidatus Methylomirabilota bacterium
CGGCCGGATGATCGATATCCCGTTCATCAAGCGGGCCGAGGCGATCCTCGACGCCGCGCGCCGGCTCGATTTGAATTGACGCGCTCGGCTCCCAGTGTAGAGTGCCTGGCATGAGGCTGCGCGCACGTCGCTCGGGAGGAGCCAGCTGGATCTTCTTGATCCTCTCGCTCCTGCTGTTGACCGGTCACGTGTGCGTCCTGCCGACGCACGGCCATGCCGAGCCGGCCCCGATGCCGGCCGGCGCGGGTCACTCCCACGACGGAGGCGCCGGCGACGGCGTCCACGGTGCCTCGTGCGAGGCGCTGCGCTCGTCGTGGGGCAGTCCGACCGTTGCGCCCTCGGCGGTGACGGCGGTCGCCGACGCAGTCGCGCCGTGCCGTCGATGGATCGGGCGCAGTGACACCCCGAAGACCGCCGCGACGAGCCCCCCGCTCTTCCTGCTCCACGCCGCGCTGCTGATCTAGTCGCCGTCTCCTCCACGAGTTTGCTCGTCCGCGGGTCGGGTGCGTCTCCGGCCCGGGCAAGATCTCGTCTCAGACCGAGACCAGGGAGGGATCGTACGATGCGCGTCATCATCCGAGGAAGGCTCGGCCCCGCGCTCGTGGTCGGCATGGCCGTCGCGTGGCTCGGCGGCGGCTCGCCGGGCGGGGCCCACGAGGATCACCCGGCCACCACCCCGGGAGCGGAGAGCGAGCACATCCACGCCGCGGTCCCGGCGGGCTACGCCGCGGTCGAGGCTCCGCCTCACATCTGGACCGACCCCGCGGTGCTCCGGCGGGGCGAGGCGATCCACGCGACCCGCGGCGCCTCCTGTCACGGGGCGAGCGGCGGGGGCGACGCGCCCGACGCCTCGTGGTCCGGGCTCAAGGCCGGCTCGTTCCAGGACCGCCCGATGGTCGCGCGCATGAGCGCGGCCTACTGGTTCTGGCGGGTCAGCGAGGGTGGACTGGTCGAGCCGTACCGCTCGAAGGGCTCGGTGATGCCGGCGTACAAGGACGCGCTCTCGGTGGAGGATCGATGGGCGGTGATCGCCTTCCAGCACGCCCAGTCTGGCCACGCCGGCCCGCACGCGGCCGCCGAGCACCCCGAGCTGGCCGCGGGCCCGCGGCCGCATCCCGAGCCGCGGGGCGTCGCGTTCACGAGCGGGTGGGTCCAGCGCGACCATCGCGCGCAGCCCCGCGGCCCGTGGCGGTGGACGGTCATGCGCGAGCTGCCCCAGCTCTATCGCGAGTTCAACGGGATCGACTTCGGTCACGCGCATCTCGCCGAGACGCTCCTGCACACCCAGGAGCCGCGCGCGGTCGAGCAGGCGCGCCAGGAGGTCCTCGCCTTCATCTGGAGCTCGCCCGCGGTTCCGCCGGACGAGGAGCAGATCGCGCCGACCTTCACCCGGATGGCCTGGGAGGTCGCACGCACCTTCGACTGGGCCCACCTGTTCCACCGGAGCCTCTACGACCTCTTCGCCCGCGACTCGGTGACCGACAAGGAGGCGGCGTACCGGAAGCTCCTCGCCGACTACCTGGAGAAGCCGGAGGCGATCACGCCGCACCGGCTCGACCATCACGAGGCCCTCTGGAGCTTTCCCGAATCGCGATCGTTCCGCGATCGGTTCCGGACGTTCAACACCCAGATCTGGGCCTATCACTGGCTGCAGGCCGCGGTCTACGACGTGCAGCTCGCGGGCGGCCTGACGACCCAGCAAGAGCTGCTGCCGAAGATCATCGACTTCTATCACGGCTACCTGCGCCGGCCGCCCGAGCAGTGGCAGTACATGCCCATGATGCCGGAGGCGGCTCCCGAGTTCGCGCGGCGCTTCCCGGAGGCGGCCGCGATCTTCGACAACCTGCACATGCTCCACGACAACTTCGACGACGTCCTCGCGCGCCCGGATCTCTACCCCACGGCGGAAGCGCGGCGCGGCGCCATCCTGAGGATCCTGCCGATCTACCTGCATCGCAGCCACGGCGTGCGTGATCTCTACCCGGACTTCCACGAGCATCCCGGCATGGTCATGACCGACATGGGTCCTCGGCCGCCGTCGGCGCGTGACGTGCTGCGATGAGCGCCCGCGCGCTCGTGACCGTGCTGTGCCTCGCCCTGGCCGTCGGCCGGGCGCACGCCCTCGACCACAAGAATCTCGACGCGGGCCGCCCGGTGCGGGTGGAGGACGCCTACGCCATCGCGGATGGCGAGATCGCCCTCGAGGCGGCCGCCGGCTTCACGCTCGAGCGGGAGGGCCCGGATCGAGGAGTGTTCCCGGTGGAGGCGCTCTACGGCGCTTACCCGAACCTCCAGCTGGCGGTCGGGACGACGCTCTCCACGAGCCCACGGGAGATCGACGGCCGGCCCCGGTCCGGGGACCTGCAGGCGAGCGTGCTGTACAACTTCAACCAGGAGACGCTCGTGCTGCCGGCCCTCGCGCTGCGGCTGGGCCTCGAGATACCGACCGGAATCGGGAGCCGGGGCGTGGGGGTCGAGGTGAAGGGGATCGTCACGAAGTCGATAGAGCGCCTCGCCGTCCACCTGAACGCGGGCTACCAGCTCCTGACCGCGACGCGCCGCGACGAGCGCGCCGGCGTCTACGCGCTCGCCCTCGGCGCGAGCTATCCGCTCGGCGCCCCGTGGCTCACCCGGCTGCTCCTGGTCGGCGACGTCTTCGCCGAGCAGGCCCCGCGGCGCGGCGAGGCGCCGATCGTCGGCACCGAGATCGGCCTGCGCTACCAGCTGACTCCGCGGCTCGTCTGGGACGTGGGCGTCGGCACCGAGTTCGCCGGACCACGGCGGAGGTCGGATCTCTTCATGACGGCAGGCGTCTCGATCGGGTTCTGAAGGGTTAGCGCGGCGGCGACGCGTTGCGCGTCGGGGGTGGGAGAGCGTCAGCCCGGAGACTGTCGGTGACACGGTCCTGACGGCCGCGATCCCACGTCTGCTCGAATCGCTCGCATCCGGGACGATCCGCGTCGGTCGGGCGTGGCCCGATTCTTGCGACCCCCCTTGCGAGGCCTCGACCCGGCACGATGCGACCCACGGCGAGCAAGACATTCGATCCCGATCAGGAGCAGCGCCGCTGCCCGCGCCAGCGCGTGTCGTGGCTCGTGACCGTCGCGGCCGGGAGCAAGAGCTTCCAGGGCCTCACGCGCGACGTCAGCGCTACCGGAGCGAAGATTCTCCTCAAGGAGCGGCCGGCCCTCGGCGCCGAGGTCAGCCTGGCCTTCCGACCGCCCGGTAGGCGCCCCATCGCGACCCGCGCGCTGGTGTGGCGCGTCGATCCGGACGGGCTGGCCTGCATGTTCGTGGGCACGCAGGAGGCGGACTTCCTGGCCGCGGTCGCGCCCCGCACCGCATCGCCGCCGCGCTCCGCCCCTCCGCGCCCGGCTCCGCCGCCCCGCAGCGTGACCGTGCCCGCTCCGCCGCCGCCCACTCCGGCGGTGGCCCCGGCCCAGCGGAGCCCGGTCGGGACCGTGTTGCTCGCCACGGCCGACACCGGTCTCCGGGCCCTGGCCCTGGCCGGACTCGAGCGCGAGCGCTACACCGTGCTCGACGCGGGCCCGCAGCCGCTCCTTGCGCTGCGGATGGCCGAGCAGCACGGGAGCGTGATCACGCTCGCGCTCGTTGCGGCCGAGCTCAAGCTGATGAACGGCGAGCCCCTCACGCGCCGCCTCGGCCCGCTGCTGCCCTCGGCCAAGCTCCTGCTCGTGTCGAGCCGCACCGCCCCGAGCCCGGCCGGGCCGGGAGAGCTCTGGCTGCCCACACCCTGCTCGGACGCGGAGCTGATGAGCGCGGTCCGGCAGGCCCACATCGTCTAGCCGCGTCGATCGGCGGACGCCGTCCCCGGCGTCCCGCGTCAGTGGTGGCCGTTGCCCTTGACCGTCTCGGAGAGCGCCGCCGCGAGGTTGCGCGAGGCGGACGCCAGGTGGGGATGGACCTCGAGGGTGCGCCGGAACAGCGCGACGGCCTCACGATACTGGCCGAGCGCCATGTGACAGAGCCCCTGGCCGGACAGCGCGCCGAAGTGGTGCGGATTGCGGCGGAGCGTCTCCTCGCAGTCGGCGATGGCGCCGGCGAAGTCCTCGGCCATGAAGCGGATCGTGGCCCGCTTGTTCCAGCCCTCGGCGAACTGCGGTGCCCGCTCGATGACCCGGGTGAACACGCGACGCGCCGCATCGAGGTCCTGGCGCTCCATGGCCTCGACCCCTTCCCGGAAGAGCCGATCGACCTCGGGGATCCCCGCGTGACACCAGATCTGCCAGAGCGCGGCCTCCGCCCGGGCCACGAGGGCCGGGTCGCTGCCCCGGATGGCGGCGAGCGCCTCGGCCTCGGTCATCGCGACGGCAGCCGCCTCATGGCACCCGAGCGTAACCGACGCCCGGGCCGGTTGGCCAGCGCGGCGCGTCTCGTGGAGCGATCCGGCGTGCCGCGCGCTCACCGCGTTGTCGACCAGCACGTCCACCCGCCCGCCACCGGGATTCATGTATGTACATGGTACTGGCTTGCCCGCTGGGGTCGCGATTGCTAGGATGGGGGCCATGGCGCGACCCGCGGTGCCGCTCTCTCCCTGCGTCTGCAACACCCTCCGCATGGCCACTCGGGTGGTCACGCAGCTCTACGACGACGCGCTGCGACCGAGCGGGCTGCGGGTCACCCAGTTCAGCATCCTCGCGGCGATCGCGCGGCTGGGCCTGGCCAACCTCCGGCAGCTCGAGGAGGCGCTCGCCATCGATCAGACGACCCTCACCCGCAGCCTGGGCCTGCTCGAGCGGGACGGGCTCACCGAGCGGGTGGACCGTGCCGACCGGCGGGTCAAGGCGATGCGCCTGACCCCCCGGGGCCGGGCCACGCTCGCGGCGGCGCGGCCGCTCTGGAGCCGGGCGCAGGAGCAGGTGCTGCGGGAGATGGGGGCGAAGGGGTGGGCGGACGCGCGGCGGCGCCTCACCCACCTCCTCGAGGTCGGGGTCAGGACGCGGGGATCGCGGCGAGCGCGGGCGCGGCGGCCTCGGCGCGCACCGCGACCCGCGTGATGTAGTCGGCGAAACGGGCGGTGGGATCGAACCCGAGCACCTCCGGCGCGTTGGCCACGAAGTTCGACGTGGCGTTGATGTCGTAGTAGTAGATCCGCCCGTCCCGCCGGGCCACCAGGTACTCGACGCCGCCGATGTCGATGGAGGCCGCGCGGGTGAGCCGCAACACCGTCTCGATCGCCTCCACCGGCGGGTCGAAGCGGGTCACGGTGAGGCCGGGCGTCGGCGCGGCGACGCAGGCCGCGAGCGGAGGCGCCTGGCAGATGTCGGCCGGGCACAAGTTGAAGCCGGCGTCGGCGCCGCGCACGATCCGGATCGCGTAGAGATAGCGGCCGTCCATCACCTCCACCCGGACGATCGCCCCCTCGTCGGACTCGAGGTACTCCTGCACGAGCACGGTGCCGTCCGGCCCGAAGTCGAGGCGGTCGACGCCTGCCTCGAGCTCCTCTCGCGAGGCGAACCGGACGATCCCCGCCCCGGAGCCGCCGACGTTCGGCTTCACCACGAGCGGGAAGGGGACCTGGTCGAGCGCCTTCCCGATCTGGTCGAGGTGATTGACGACGACCGTGCGCGGGTAGCGCGCGCCGACGCGCTCCAGGAGATCGAGCTGGAGCGCCTTCGACTTCTCGCCCCGGTAGGCCGCCACCGGGTTGATCACCGGCACCCCGAGCGACGCGTAATGGTTGAGGAGTGCCTCGGCGTAGAACAGGACGCCTCCGTGCCCGCGCGTGGCCGACGAGGGGCTGGTCCGGTTCACGATCACCGAGTACCGGGGCTCGCGGTCCCGGGGGTCGTAGGCGTGGTTGGAGTGGTCGATGCGCTCGTACGGCAGGCGGCGCGCCTGGAGCTCGGCGATGAGCCGGCTCGACCACTCGGGGTGCTCGTCCAGGATCCCGATCGGGGCGTGCAGGGCGACGGTCATGCCGAGCTTCTCCTTCTCTTTCAGCCAGTTTTAAAGTTACCTCTATTCT
>DATFAJ010000430.1:0-2635 GCA_035254745.1 Candidatus Methylomirabilota bacterium
GATCCCGCTGATGGCCCGCCGCCTCGCCCGGACCGGCCGCTACGCGGCGGTGTGCGCGAGCGGCCTCGTCGTGGACGGCGGCATCTACCGGCACGACTTCGTGGCGCAGGCGGTGCTGCAGGGCATCGTGCAGACCTCGCTCGAGACCGACGTCCCGGTGCTGTCCGCGGTGCTCACGCCGCATCACTTCCACGAGCACGCGGTCCACGAGGAGTTCTTCAAGGAGCACATGGCCACCAAGGGCCGCGAGCTGGCCGAGGCCTGCGTGGCCATCATCGGCCAGCTCGCCGCGGTGGCGTAGGCACTCGCGGCCGCCGCCGTCGGTGTCAGGAGGCGCGGGACTTTTCTCTTGACGCCCTCGGCACCAAGCGCCGCTGCCCGAGCGGCAGCCCGCAGAGAGAAGCGTGCTGAGCGCGCTCGGCGGCGCCGTGGAGCGCGTTCAGCAACGCCGCACTGAAAAATCACTCCCCCGCGCGCGCTCGCCGAACGTGGGCGCTCTCCGGCCTCGCGAAACTCGAGGTGTAGAGTCGCTCCACCGAAGGAGGGTTCGCCATGCCGATCGCCTCGCAGCCCATGCCCGCCCCGCCGCATCCGTTCGCAGACCTGGATCGCCTCGGCGACGAGATCGCCGAGCTGTCCGCGCACCTTGACGCCGCGACCGCCCGCCTGCTCACCCTCATTCGCGACTTCGACGCGCGCGGCGGCTGGAACACGGGCTTCTCCTCCTGCGCCGCCTGGCTCGGATGGCGCGTCGGCCTCGACATCGGGGCCGCCCGCGAGCGAGTGCGTGTCGCGCGCGCGCTCGGCACGCTGCCGCGCCTGGCCGAGGCCCTGGCCCGCGGGGAGCTTTCCTACGCCAAGGTCCGCGCCCTGACCCGCGTGGCCACCCCCGAGACCGAAGGGCGGTTGCTGGCGGTCGGGCGCGCAGGCACCGCGGCGCACATCGAGCGCATCGTGCGGGGCTGGCGACGTGTGGACCGGCAAGCCGAGGTCCGGCAAGCGACACGGCAGCACGCGGACCGGGGGCTGAACGTCTACGAGGACGAGGATGGCACCGTGGTCGTCAGCGGCCGGCTGGCTCCCGAGGTCGGCGCCCTGCTGATCAGGGCGCTCGACGCCGCCCGCGAGACGCTGTACCAGCGGTCACGCGTCACGGCCGGCGCGGCAGCATCGGATCCCGCCATGGTGCCTCCGACTCGCGCCCAGCAGCAGGCCGACGCGCTGGCTCTGCTGGCCGAGACCGCGCTGCATCACGAGATCGACCCGGGTGCCCCGGGCGAGCGCTATCAGGTCGTGGTCCACGTCGACGCCGCGGTGCTCGCGGATCCCGAGCAACCCGGCCAATCCGTGCTGGAAGAAGGGAGCCACGTTTCCGCGGAAACGTCCCGACGCCTGGCCTGCGATGCGAGCCGGGTGGTCATGCGGCACGACGACGAGGGGCGGCTCGTCGAAGTTGGAGCCCGGACGCGGGCGATCCCGCCCGCGTTGCGACGCGCGCTGCTCCATCGGGACCGGAGCTGTCGCTTCCCGGGCTGTCACGCACGGGTCGGAGAGGGCCATCACGTGCGTCACTGGGCGCAGGGCGGCCCCACGACGCTCGGCAACCTCGTCCTGCTGTGCCGCCGCCATCACCACGCGGTACACGAAGAGGGATACCGGGTCTCTCGAGAATCCAACGGCGCGCTCGAGTTCCGGCGGCCGGATGGCCGCACGCTACCGGAGGTGCCGCCGACTGCCCCGGTGCCCACGGATCCGATTCGCACGCTGCAGGCGCAGCACTCCGCCCAGGGCCTGCAGCTCCACGCGCGGACCGCGTGCCCTGGCTGGCTCGGCGAGCGGCTCGACGTCGGCTGGGCGCTGGACGTCCTGCATCCACGGGCCGTCGGTCCCGGGCCGTGCTAGCCTCCCAGGCGGATCTCACACCCGACAGGAGGCGCATCCCATGGACTACCGCGACTACCAGCACCTCGTGTTCGAGCGCCGGCCGAACGGAGTGGTGCTCATCACGCTCAACCGGCCCGAGGTGCTCAACGCCACCAACGACCGGCTGCACTGGGAGCTGACCCAGGTCTGGCTTACCCTGGACGCCGACGACAGCGCGCGGGTCGCGGTGGTGACCGGCGCGGGCCGGGCCTTCTCGGCGGGCGGCGATCTGGACATGGTGGAGGCCAACGCCCGCGACCCGAAGCGCATGGGGCGCACGCTACGCGAGGCCTCCGACATCGTCTACAACATGATCAACCTCGACAAGCCGGTGATCTCGGCGATCAACGGGGTGGCGGTGGGCGCGGGCCTGGTGGTGGCGCTCCTGTCCGACATCAGCATCATCTCGGAGACCGCGCGCTTCACCGACGGCCACACCAAGCTGGGCGTGGTGGCGGGCGATCACGCGGCCATCGTCTGGCCGCTGCTCTGCGGCATGGCCAAGGCCAAGTACTACCTGCTCACCAGCGACTTCATCGACGGGCGCGAGGCCGAGCGCATCGGGCTGGTGAGCCTGTGCGTGCCGCCCGCGGAGGTGCTGCCGAGGGCCTTCGAGGTGGCCGACAAGCTCGCCACCGGCGCCCAGCAGGCCATCCGCTGGACCAAGCGCTCGCTGAACAACTGGCTGCGCATGGCCGGGCCCATCTTCGAC
>DATFAJ010000431.1:0-10514 GCA_035254745.1 Candidatus Methylomirabilota bacterium
GCCACCGATCTCTGCGCGGCGGCGTTCGGAACGTTCTATCGCTTCGACGGACGGCTCATCACTCTGGGGGCCCACCACCGGCTGACCGAGGCCGAGCTCCAGACCAGCCGGCAGGTGTTCCCACGACCGGCCGCACGCGACACCGCGGTCGGCCGCGCGGTGATGGAAGCGCGCGTGGTCCACATCGTCGACGTGCGGGAGGACCCGGACTACGGGGTGGCCTCCGTCCAGGAGGCCCTCGGGTACCGCACCGTCCTCGCGATTCCCCTCCTCCGCGACGGCCGGCCCATCGGCGTCCTCGCGATGTGGCGGCGCGAGGTGCGGGCGTTCTCGGACAGCCAGATCGCCCTGCTCCAGACCTTCGCGGACCAGGCGGTCATCGCGATCGAGAACGTCCGGCTCTTCACCGAGCTCGAGACCCGCAACCGGGAGCTGACCGACAGCCTCACCCAGCAGACCGCGACCGCCGAGATCCTGCGCGTGATCAGCAGCTCGCCCGCGGATCTGCAGCCGGTGCTCGACACGGTGGTGGAGAGCGCGGCCCGCTACTGCGGGGCCACCGACGCCCAGATCTGGCGGCGGGACGGCGAGAGCCTGCGGCTGGTCGCCCATCACGGGCCCCTCGCCTCTCCGACCGGGCGGGTCCTGCCCATCGCGCGCGAGACCATCACCGCCCTCAGCGTGCTGGAGCAACGGGTGGTCCACGTGCCCGACATCGCGGCGGTGGCCGCCGAGTTTCCCCGGACCTGGCACCACGCCCGGGAGCTCGGCTTCCACGCGTCGGTGGCCGTGCCCCTCATGCGCGAGGGCGCGGCGATCGGCGCGCTGCAGCTCCGCCGCGGTGAGGCCGGACCGTTCACCGACAAGCAGGTCGAGCTGCTGCACACCTTCGCGGACCAGGCGGTCATCGCGATCGAGAACGTCCGCCTGTTCAAGGAGCTGGAGGCCCGGACCGCCGACCTGACCCGGTCGGTCGAGCAGCTCACCGCGCTGGGCGAGGTCGGCCGTGCGGTCGGCTCCACCCTCGACCTCGCCACCGTGCTCACCACCATCGTCTCCCGCGCGGTCGAGCTCTCCGGTCTCGATGGCGGGGTGGTCTTCGAGTACGACGAGGCCGTCGAGGAGTTCGTCCACCGGGCCGCCGCCGAGACCGGCGGCGCCCTCGCGACGGCCCGGCGCAGCATCCGGATCGCGAAGGGCGAGGGCGCGATCGGACGCACCGCGGTCACCCGCGCGCCCGTGCAGGTGCCCGACATCACGGCCCCGGGCGCCTACGAGAGCCGGGTGCGCGAGAACCTGATCGCCTCCGGTATCCGGGCCGTCCTGGCCATGCCGATGGCCCATCACGACCGGCTCGTCGGCTGCATCGCGGTGACGCGCAACCGTCCCGGAGAGTTCCCGGCCGAGACGGTCGACCTGCTGCGCACGTTCGCCGCCCAGTCGGCCCTCGCGATCCAGAACGCGCGCCTGTTCAGCGAGATCGAGGACAAGAGCCGGCTGCTCGAGGCGGCGAGCCGCCACAAGTCCGAGTTCCTCGCCAACATGTCGCACGAGCTCCGGACTCCCCTCAACGCGGTCATCGGGTTCTCCGAGGTGCTGCTCCAGCGGATGTTCGGCGAGCTCAGCGACAAGCAGGAGGAGTACCTCAAGGACATCTACGCCTCCGGCCAGCATCTGTTGTCGCTGATCAACGACATCCTGGATCTCTCGAAGATCGAGGCCGGCCGCATGGAGCTGGCCCTCGCCGACTTCGACCTGCCCGACGCCATCGAGAACGTCCTGATCCTGATGCGGGAGCGGGCCGGCCGCCGCGGGGTCACCCTCGCGCGCGCGGTCGACGAGGGGCTCGGAACCGTCCACGCCGACGAGCGCAAGGTGAAGCAGGTGCTCCTCAACCTGCTCTCCAACGCGCTCAAGTTCACCCCGGAAGGCGGACGCATCGACGTGCGCGCCGACCTCCGCGACGGCGTGGTCGAGATCGCGGTGACCGACACCGGCATCGGCATCGCCCCCGAGGACCACGAGGCGGTGTTCGAGGAGTTCCGCCAGGTGGGCACCGCGAGCCGCAGCGTCGAGGGCACCGGCCTCGGGCTGGCCCTGTCGCGCAAGTTCGTCGCGCTCCACGGCGGGCGGATCTGGGTGGAGAGCGCGGTCGGCCGCGGCGCGACCTTCACCTTCACCCTGCCGCTCGCCGGCCCGCCCGGGGCCTCGCCCCTCGAGGAGGTGTGAGCCAGCTCCCGCCGTTCTTCGTCGCCGACGGCGACCGCTTCGTCCCCTCCGCGTCGGCGCGCGGGCCGTGGAGCGCGCGGCATCAGCACGGCGGTCCCCCGGCCGCGCTCCTCGCCCGCGCGTTCGCGCGCGAGGCCCTGCCGGACGCCCAGGTCGCGCGCCTGACCTTCGACTTCCTGCGCCCGGCGCCGCTGGCCCCGCTCACCGTCGCCACCCGCGTCGTCCGCGCGGGCGCGAAGGTCCAGCGCCTCGCGGGCACCGTCCTCGCGGAGGATGGCACCGCCCTGATCGAGGCGACGTGTCTCGTCATGCGGGTGGCCCCGAACCGCGTCGCGGTGCCGCTCGAGACGCGAGCGGGCCCGGCGCCGCCCGCGCAGAGCGCGCCCTTCGAGCTGCCGCTCATGTCGGGTGACGAGGGTTATCACCGCGCGACGGAGTGGCGGATCGCGAAGGGGACCTGGGGACGAGGGCCGGTCGCGGCGTGGCTCCGGCTGCGCGTTCCGCTCGTCGCGGGCGAGACGCCGACCCCGCTCGAATGCCTCGTCGCCGTCGCCGATTCGGCGAGCGGCATCGCGGTCGCGCTCGATCCGGCCCGCGCGACGTTCGTGAACGGGGACCTGACGATCGCGCTGCATCGTCTCCCGGTCGGCGAGTGGACGTGTCTCGACGCGGCGACGACCGCGGAGAGCCACGGCGTCGGCCTGACGCGGGCGCGGTTGTGGGACACGACCGGTCCGGTGGGGCACTCCCTCCAGACGCTCCTGCTCGAGCCGCGCGCCGGCGCTGGCTGATCGACGCGCAACCTCTCGATTCGTTGACTGGTCGTCTGGTCTGATCCATAATCCGCGCCATGCGCTCGCCCGGATGGCCCGCCGGTCTGCTCGTTCTCCTCCTCGTCGCCGGCTGCATCTCGGTCAAGTTCGGACGCGACTTCCCGTCTCCCGAGGAAGGATGGATCGTGAAGGGCAAGACCGACCGGTACGGGCTCGTGCGCATGTTCGGCGATCCGGTCCAGATCGGCATCGACAACGGCGATCCCACGTGGCGCTGGTTCTACGGCCAGCGCGACTCCACCGCGGAGACGAGCAAGGACCTCACGGTGCGCTTCGGCGCCGACGGGGTCGTCAAGTCCTACTCGTTCACCTCGAGCTTCCCCGACGACCTGCGGCGGCTCGACGACCCGAAGCGAGTCAAGTAACCTCGATCAACCCAGGAGGCCTCCATGCCCAACATCACCGTCCAGTGGTACGCCGGACGCACCGACCAGCAGAAGCGCGAGATCGTGGCCGCCATCACCGACGCGATGGTGAAGATCGGCAAGACCACCGCGGACCAGGTGCACGTCGTGTTCCAGGACGTCGAGAAGGCCAACTGGGGCGTGAACGGCAAGCTCGCGAGCGACCGCTAGGGTGGCGGGGATCCAGGTCGGCTTCATCCCCATCGAGGGCGGGCACTACTACCGCGACGCGCTCGAGGAGGTGGTCCGCGCCGAGGATCTCGGGTTCGACTCGGTGTGGATGGAGGAGCACCACTCGGTCACCGACCACTACTGGCCCTCGCCCCTGCCGGTCCTGGCCGGCTTCGCGACCCGGACCACCCGGATGCGGCTCGGCACCGACATCCTGGTGGCCCCCTTCTATCATCCGGTGCGGCTCGCGGAGGACGCGACCATGCTCGACGTGATGTCGGGCGGCCGCTTCGTGCTCGGCATCGCGATCGGCTACAAGCCCGACGAGTTCGCCCTCTACGGCGCCGCGCTCGAGAAGCGGGGCGCCCGCTTCGAGGAGCAGCTCGCGGTCATGAAGGCGCTCTGGACCGGCGACCGGGTCGCCTTCCACGGCGCCTACTACACGGTCGACGGCCGCCTCGAGCCCCGGCCGGTGAGCCGTCCCCACCCGCCGGTCTGGATCGGAGGCTGGGGCGACATCACGCTGCGGCGCGCGGCGACCCTGGCCGACAACTGGGTACCCGGCCCCACCGCGGACCTGGCCCGGCTCCTGGCCGGCAAGCAGCAGTTCCTCGCCAACCGCCGCGCGGCGGGCCGGCTCGAGCCGGTGACCGAGTGGCCGCTCACCCGTGACGTCATCATCGCGGAGACCGACCGCGAGGCGCGCGAGCTGGCCGAGAAGCACATCATGATCTCCTATCGAAAGGAGTACGCGGGAGGCTGGCGGCACCCGTTCATCGACGCCTCGATCGCCACCGACCTGGACGCGCTGATGAAGAACCGCTTCCTCATCGGCGGCCCCGACCAGGTGATCCGCGCGCTCAAGCCGTTCGTGGCCGAGTACGGCATGACCCACCTGATCTGCCGCGTCTTCTTCCCGGGCATGCCCCACCGCCACATCATGCGCGAGCTCGAGCTGATCGCGAAGGAGGTGCGCCCCGCCTTCGCCTGAGCGCCGGGCGCGGTGTGATACGCTTTCGCCCGTGCGCTGGCTGATCGTGCTGCCCTTCGCCCGTCCCGGGCACATGGGCATGGACTTCCGCGACGAGCTCGTGGCGATGGGACACGAGGCGCGGACCTTCGCCTACCGTCGCGACAACCCGCTCTACAAGAACCGCAGCACCAAGGCCACCTACCAGCTCTTCATCCTCCGCCGGCTCGAGCGGGCCTGCGTGGCGTACCGGCCGGACCTGGTGCTCGTGATCAAGGGCGGCCCGGTCACCCCCGGGCTCGTCCGGCGGGTGAAGGCGCGGATCGACACCCGCTTCCTCAACTTCTTCCCCGACAACCCGCTGTGGATGATCCCGTTCGAGTGCATCGAGGCCTACGACGCCTTCTTCACCAAGGAGCGCTACGCGCTGCAGGCGCTCGAGCAGGCCGGCCTGCGCAATCTGCACTACCTCCCGATGTACTGCGTGCCCGAGATGCACCACCCGATCGAGCTCACCCCCGAGGAGACCCGGCGCTACGCGGCCCCGCTCTCGTTCGTGGGCAGCGCCTACGCCTACCGCGAGCGCTTCGTGCGCGAGCTGGCCGACACCCCGCTGCGCCTGTGGGGCGCGGGCTGGGACCGGGTGGAGGCGCCCGAGGTCCGCCGGATGGTCGCGGGTGGGCCGGTGTTCGGACGCGCCAAGCTCGCGGTGTACTCGGGCTCGACGCTGTCCCTGAACCACCACCACCCGATGAACGACATCGTGGGCGTGAACACGCGCGCCTTCGAGCTCGCCGCGAGCGCGGCCTGCCAGCTGGTGGACGCCAAGGAGGAGCTCGCCCACCTCTTCGCACCGGGCGAGGAGGCGGTGGTGTACCACGACCTGGTCGAGCTGCGCCGCCACCTCGCCTACTACCTGGCCCACCCGGACGAGGCGCGCGACATCGGGGAGCGCGCGCGCAAGCGGGCCCTCGCCGAGCACACGCTGCGCCACCGCATCGAGGAGATGCTGGCGATCCTCCGGTGAGCGCGCCCGACTCGTTCGCGACCGCGCTCCGCTGCATCGAGTGCGGGGCGGAGCTCCCCCTCGACTACCGGCTCGAGTGCGCGGTCTGCCGGGGCCTCCTCGAGCTCTCCTACGACTGGGAGGCGCTGCGGCGGGCCGGCCCCGCCGTCTTCGCGGGGCGCGGGCTCTGGCGCTACGCCCCGGTGCTGCCGATCGCCGACCCGGCCCACCGGGTGACGCTCGGAGAAGGCGAGAGCCCGCTGCTCGACTGCCCCACCCTCGGGCGCGCCCTGGGCGTGCGGCGGCTCCAGGTCAAGTTCGAGGGCTCCAATCCCACCGGGACCGTGAAGGACCGCTCGTCGCCCACCGCGGTGGCGGCCGCGCTCCAGTTCGGCTTCCGGGCCACGTCGGTGGTCAGCTCGGGCAACGCGGGCTCCTCGATCGCCGCCTACTCCGCGCGCGCGGGCCTGCGCTCGCTGATCTTCGCCTACGCGCGCACCTCCGCGCCCAAGCTCCTGCACATGGCGGCCACCGCCACCGACCTGATCCTCTACGAGGGGGTCTACGACGACCTCATCGGCCTCTGGGATCGCCTCGTGGAGGACCGGCTCTTCTTCGACTGCGGGGCGTCCCGCAACGCCTACAAGCACGAGGGCAAGAAGACGCTCGCCTACGAGATCGCCGAGCAGTCGGGCTGGCGGGCGCCCGACGTGGTGGTGGCGCCCGCGGCGGTCGGCGAGACGTTCATCGCCACGCACCGTGGCTTCGTGGAGATGGAGCGCCTCGGCTGGATCCCGCGGCGCCCCCGCATGGTGGCGGCCCAGGCGAGCCGGGCCGACGCGATCGCGCGGGCCTGGCGCGAGAAGCGCCCGCTCACCCCGGTGAAGATCGGCTACACGGTGGCCGAGGGGCTCGCGGCCGGCAACCCGGGCCGCAAGGGCGAGTGGGTCCTGCGCATCCTTCGTGAGCACGGCGGCCTGGCCGGCGACGCCGAGGACGAGGAGATTCTCGAGACGCAGCGGCTGCTCGCCCGGACCGAGGGCGTCTGGGCCGGCCCGACCGGGGTGGCGGCCCTGGCGGTGCTCCGGAAGCTGCTGGCCGCGAAGGCCGTCGACCCCGACGCCACCATCTGCGTGATCCTGAGCGAGACCGGTCTCAAGACCGAGGCGATCGCGCCCCGCCGCCAGGCCACCGCCTTCGACCAGGCCTCGCTCCGCGAGCTCGTTCACGCCCGGCTCGGAGGCAAGACATGAAGCAACTGCTCGTGGCCGTCCTGCTCGTGATGGTCATCGCCCCCGCGGCCCCGGTGGAAGCCCAGAGCCTGGTGTCGACCTTCAAGCGCGTCAACCCGTCGGTCGTCATCATCCGCGCGCGCTGGAAGGAGGTCGGAGGCTCCGGTCAGGTCGGGCGCGTCAACGAGGTGGGCTCGGGCGTCCTCATCTCCCCGGACGGCAAGGTGATGACCGCCTCCCACGTGGTGCAGACCGCCGACGAGATCACCGCCGAGTTCCTGGGCGGCGAGGTGGTGACCGCGCGGGTGATCGCGTCGGAGCCCGAGGCCGACGTGTCCCTGCTCCAGCTCGAGCGGGTGCCCGCCAAGGCGACCGTGGCCAGGTTCGGCAACTCCGACCGCGCGGAGGTCGGCGACCAGGTCTTCATCATCGGAGCGCCCTACGGGATCGCCCACACCCTGAGCGTCGGCTACGTGACCGGACGCCACAAGCCCAACACCGTCTACAGCGAGCTGGCGCTCGCCGAGTTCTTCCAGACCGACGCGGCGATCAACCCGGGCAACTCGGGCGGGCCGATGTTCAACATGGCGGGCGAGGTCATCGGGATCGCGAGCCACAACATCACCAAGTCGGGCGGCTCCGAGGGCCTGGGCTTCGTGGTCACCGTCAACATGGCCCGCCGCCTGCTGCTGGAGCAGCGCTCGTTCTGGAGCGGCATGAGCGGCGTGATCGTCGGCGGGCAGGTCGCGCGGGCGCTCAACCTGCCCCAGCCGGTCGGCCTCATGATCCAGCAGGTCGCGGCGGACTCGCCCGCGGCCCGCATGGGTCTCCGTCCCGGGGTCATCCCGGCGACGATCGAGGGGAAGGCGTTCCTCCTCGGCGGCGACATCATCCTGGCGGTGCAGGAGCGGGAGCTCGGCTCCGAGACCTACGAGGCGCTGCAGGCCCGCCTGCGGAGGCTGCCGGCCGGGTCCACCATCTCGGTGGTCATCCTGCGCGAGGGACGGTCGGTCACGCTCAGCGGCGTGAAGGACTGACCGGCCGCAGCCGGAGGCGCCGCGCGGCCACCCCGGCCATGTGCGGGTCGCGCTCCACCCCGATCCACTCGCGCCCGAGCGCCACCGCGATGCGCCCCACCGTGCCCGCCCCCGCGAACGGGTCGAGGACGGCGCCCCGGCGCGCGGAGAGGGTCAGGAGCTCGCGCAGCACCGGGTCCGGCGTGGCGTCCCACAGGCTGTCCGGGTGGGACCGCGGCAGCGGCAGCATGAAGCAGAGGGTGGTGCCGCCCGGACGGACGGGGTGTCCCGCCTTGCGGTACCGGAGCAGGTAGTTCACCCGGTTGTCCCAGCGCTCGCGCGAGCGCACCTGGGCCCACAGCCCCTTCGCCTGGAGGCGGAACCCGACGCGCCGGAGCCAGCGCGTCACCAGGCCGTCGATGCCGATCCACTCGAGGCCGTCGTGACGGTCCCCGATGACGAGCCAGAGGTCGCCGTGGTCGGCGAGGACCCGGCGCCATTCCGGCCCGAACCCGGTGGCGAGCTCGCGTGCGTATCGCTCGGCCCGCTCGCGGCCCCGGCCGCGCACCCAGTAGGGCGGCGAGGTCAGGATGCAGCCCACGCTGCCCGTCGCGACGTCGGGGAGCCGCCGGCTGTCGCCCACCCGCAGACGGACCCGGCCGTCGCGGCTCGCGTAGCGCTTCACCGGCGGCGACCCGTGCGAGCGATCAGGCGGCGCGGCCGCGGTGGCGCAGCAGCAGGGGCACCCCCACCGCCGCCACCGCCATGCCGATCAGGCTCACCACCTGCGCGATGCGGAGCGGGCCCAGCATCAGCGCGTCGGTGCGCAGTCCCTCGGTGAAGAGCCGACCCGCCGAGTAGAGCCCGAGGTAGGCGAGGAACAGCGCTCCCGGAGCCCGCTCGAGCCGGTCCCGCAGTCCGAAGATCAGGACGCCGAACACGAGCAGGTCCCAGAGCGACTCGTAGAGGAAGGTCGGATGGAAGTACTCGGACTGCGCGTACTCGAGCGGCCGATGCGTCGGCGAGATGAACAGCTTCCACGGGAGGTCGGTCGGGCGGCCGAAGGCTTCCTCGTTGAAGAAGTTGCCCCACCGGCCGATGGCCTGCCCGATCGCGAGGCTCGGAGCCGCGATGTCGAGGTACTGCCAGACCGGCAGCCCCCGGCGCCACGCGTAGCCGCCCCCCAGGAGAACGCCGCCGATCACGCCACCGTGGATGGCGAGCCCGCCCTCCCAGAGCGCGAAGATTTTACCGGGGAACTGGCCGTAGTAGTCGAGGTTGAACAGCACGTAGTACAGGCGCGCGCCCACGAGGCCGCCGAGCAGGGCCAGCTCGGCCGCCTTGAGCAGGCTCTCGGCGTCGATGCCCCGCCGCCGCGCGTCGCGGTGGCCGAGCCAGAGCCCCAGGGCCATCGCGCTCGCCATCAGGACCCCGTACCAGCGGATCGCGATCGGCCCCACGTGGAGCGCGATCGGACCGGGCGAGTGGAACATAGAAGGCTTATACGGCGGCGCGTCGAGACTGTCAATAATTCAGCGACTTTTCAGGTGTTTTCCGGGCGAATTTGTTGACACTCTCAAAAATCGTCCGGTATCATCAAATGAAGCAATTCCGCGCGTCGTTCACCATCCACCCCATAAGGAGACCCGAGTGCCAGGGTCAGGAAGCGTCAACGGGGGCGTTGCAGAGCTCGTCTTCAGCGCCGGTCCCGTCGCCAAGTTCATCCTGCTCGTTCTCGCGATCTTCTCGGTCGTCTGCTGGGCCCTGATCGTCGAGAAGTGGTGGGAGTTCCGCAAGATCCGCCGCGAGTCGCTGCGCTTCCGCCAGATCTTCCGCGAGGCGCGCCGCTTCTCGGTGGTCTACGCGGCGGCCAAGAAGCATCGCGACAGCCCGCTGGCCCAGCTCTACGTCTCGGCCGGCCAGGAGCTCGTCACCGCCTACGGCAGCTCCGAGATGGTGGACCACGTCCTCGACGACGCGGACGAGGGGCTCCCCCCGGAGCGGCTCGAGGCCTCGAGCCGGGCGCTCCGGCGCGCCGGCTCGTCGGAGGTGGCGCGAATGGAGCGCTACCTGCCGTTCCTGGGCACGGTGGCCAGCTCGGCGCCGTTCATCGGCCTCTTCGGCACGGTGTGGGGCATCATGACCGCGTTCCAGGGCATCGGTCAGCAGGGCTCGGCCAACCTCGCGGTGGTGGCGCCCGGCATCTCCGAGGCCCTGATCGCCACCGCGGCGGGCCTCGGCGCCGCGATCCCCGCGGTCATGGGCTACAACTTCTTCGTGAACCGGACGAAGCACTGGGCGATGGAGATGGAGGGCTTCACGCTCGACCTGCTGAACGCCTTCGCCCGCCCGGTGCAGAAGATGGCGCGAGTGAAAGATGGCCATTAAGGTCGACGCGGGCGACAACGGCGGCGGCTACCGCATCGGGGGCACGCTCGCCGAGATCAACATCATCCCGCTCGTCGACGTCACGCTGGTGCTGCTGCTGATCTTCATGCTCACCGCCCCGCTCATGTACCGCGGCATCGACGTGAACCTGCCCAAGACGTCGGGCAAGCCCACCGCGACCGAGGAGCGGATGGTCCTCACGCTCTCCAAGGAGCAGACCATCTACGTCAACGACAAGCCGGTGGCGCTCGGGTCCCTCGAGCAG
>DATFAJ010000432.1:0-7908 GCA_035254745.1 Candidatus Methylomirabilota bacterium
CTCGTAGGTCTGCTTCAGCACGATGAGCTTCTTGGCCTCGCCGAGCCCGTCCTCGAAGCCCTTCAGGTAGTCCTTCCCGTAGTCGTCGTTCTGGTACAGGACGCCGATCTTGGCGTCCTTGACGTGGCTCAGCGCGTACGCCGCGTAGACGCGCCCCTCCGTCTGGTAATTGGGCTGGTAGCCCATCGTCCACGGGAAGTTCTGCGGGTCGTTCCACTTGGTGGCGCCGGTGGCGACGAAGAGATGCGGCACCTTCTGCTGGTTCATGTACTTGTGGATGGCACTGTTGGAAGGCGTCCCCAGGGTCTGGAAGAGGAGCGCCACCTGGTCCTGCTCGACGAGCTTGCGCACCATCTCGACGGTCTTGGGCGGGCTGTAACCGTCGTCGTAGCTGATGAAGTTGATCTTGCGGCCGTTGACGCCGCCCTCGTCGTTGACCTTCTTGAAGTAGGCCGCGATGGTCTTGCCGATGGTGCCGTAGGCGGAGGCGTTGCCGCTGTAGGGATTGGTGTGGCCGACCTTGATCTCGGTGGCGGTGACGCCCACCACCGTCTGGGCCGAGGCCGCCCCCGCGGGCGCCAGCCCCGCCAGGGTCGCCAGTAGAAGACCTGCGGTGAATCGCTTCAACAGACTCATGAGCTCCTCCCGTTCAGGTTGAGTGTGGAGTACTCAGGTCGAGCGAAGGCCGCAGGGGTCACCGGCCCTCTCCCCTGGTAACTCCCTGCCTGGTCGCCCGGATCCACACCAGGTGGAGAAATCCGGCGATGCCGCGCGGCATCACGTACATGAAGCCGATCAGGAACAGCCCGAAGATGGCCCAGGGCGCGGCCTTTGAGATGTCCTGGGCCCAGTTGGGCACGAACTGGATGAACAGGGCGCCGTAGATGGCGCCGGAGATCGTGCCGAAGCCGCCGATGACGATCCCGGTCAGGAGCGTGATCGACAGGAAGACGTCGAACGAGTCGGGGGCCACGAAGGCGATGACGATGGCGCTGAGGGCGCCCGCGATCCCGGTGTAGGCCGCGCTCACCCCGAAGATGACCGACTTGTAGAGCGAATTGTTGATGCCCATCGCCTCGGCGGCGATGTGGTTGTCGCGGATGGCGACGATGGCGCGCCCGGTGCGCCCCCCGAGCAGGTTCGAGGCCAGGACGAAGAGCACGATCGCGACCGCCAGGGTCAGGAAGTAGAGCCACTGGTCCTCGGTGAGGGGCAGGTGAAGAGGGGCCTTGGGCTTGCTGAGCACGATGCCCTGGGAGCCGCCGGTCCAGTCCTCGAAGTACTTGAGGACCTGCGGCACGGCCAGGGCCAGGGAGAAAGTGGCCAGCGCGAGGTAGAGCCCCTCGAGCCGCAGGGCGGGCCGGCCGAACAGGAAGCCCACCACCAGGCACACGATCCCGGCCGCGGGGATCGTCCACCCGTAGCCGATGCCCCACCGGTCGATCATGATGGCGGTGGTGTAGGCCCCGATCCCGTAGAAGGCCCCGTGACCGAGCGAGAACTGCCCGTTGTAGCCGGTCAATAGATTTAGCCCGAGCAGCGCGATCGCGTAGATCAGGACCTGGCTGAACTGGAACAGCCGGAACCCGCTCACGAAGAGCGGCAGGCCGGCGGCGCCCGCTACGACCACCAGCAGGGTGGCCACGTACAGGGAGCGCCCGCGCGCGGCCGTCCGCGGGGCCGCGACGGCGTCCGCGCGGGCTTCCGCCGTCTTCGCCGTCGCCCCGGCCCCGGAGTCCGCCGCCATGGCTAGACGCGCCGGACGGTGGTGCGGCCGAAGAGGCCGGCCGGTCGGACGAGCAGGACGATGATGATCATGGCCAGGGCGACGGTGAGCTTGAGCTCGGTGCCGATGAAGGAGACGTAGGTTCCGACCAGGTTCTCGGTGACTCCCACCAGGAGACCGCCCACCACCGCGCCGAGCGGGCTCGTGAAGCCGCCCACGGTTGCCGCCGCGAAGGCGTAGAGCTGGATGCCGCCCATCATGTTCGGATCGAGGAAGACCACCGGGGCGACCATCATGCCCGCCACCGCGCCGAAGGCGGCGGCCAGGCCCCACCCGAGGCCGAGCATCCAGCTCACCCGGATGCCGCAGAGCCGGCTCGAGAGCGGGTTCTGGGCCGCGGCGCGCATGGCCAGGCCGAGGGTGGTGAAGCGGAAGAACAGGAAGAGCAGGACCAGCATGACGAGGGTCACGCCGATCGCGCCCAGGTCGTGCGCGCCGAAGACGATCTGGCCGATGCGGATGGGCTTGTCCGGGAACGGGCTCGGGAACGGCTTCTGGATATAGGAGTAGATCCAGCCCGCCACGCTGGTGAAGATCACGAGCAGGCCCAGGGTCACGATCACGATGGTGAGGATGGGCGCGCCCTCCACCGGGCGGATCACCAGGCGCTCGATCACGAGGCCACCCACGAAGGCGACGATCACCGTGATCGTGAACGTGACCCAGTAGGGCAGGCCCGCCTGCAGGAGCGACCAGGCGACGTAGGTGCTGAACATGGCCATGTTGCCCTGGGCGAAGTTCACCACTTCGGTGGCCTGGTAGATCATCACGAGGGCCAGGGCCAGGCTCGCGTAGATGCCCCCGGTGGCGAGTCCGGAGACGATCTGCTGGATGAGGATGTCCATTTTAATTGGGGGGGAGCGAGCGCCGCTCCTCCCCCAAGCCCCCCCACCGCTTCGAGACGCGCGCTGGTCGGTTCATCGGTCGGTCTCTTGGTGGCTCATCCGTCGGTTCGTGGGTTGGTCATGCTATTGTCGGTGGTCCTTGGTCGCTCTTGCTCTCGGTCGGTATCCGTTGTCGGTTTGTGTCCGGGTCAGTATCCCAGGTAGGAGCGGCGGATGGCGTCGTTCTTCTTGAGGTCGGCGGCCGGGCCGGACATGACGACGCGGCCGGTCTCGAGGAGGTAGGCGTGGTCGGCCAGGTCGAGGGCCATCGCCGCGTTCTGCTCCACGAGCAGGACGCTCACCCGCTCCTGCTGATTGACGGTGCGCACGATGCGGAAGATCTCGCGCACCACCAGCGGGGCCAGGCCGAGCGAGGGCTCGTCCAGCAGCAGCAGGCGGGGGCGGGACATGAGCGCGCGCGCGACCGCCAGCATCTGCTGCTCGCCGCCCGACAGCGTGCCCGCCTGCTGCCGCCGCCGCTGCGCGAGGACCGGGAAGTAGGTGTAGACCTTCTCGTAGTCCTGGCCGAGGCCCGACTTCTCCCGCCGCGCGTAGGCGCCGAGGCGGAGGTTCTCCTCGACGGTCAGGTCCACGAAGGTTCCGCGACCCTCCGGGGTGTGGGCGATGCCGAGGCGCACGATGTCCTCGGTGGCCTTGCCGTCGATCCGCTGGCCGTCGAAGCGCACCTGGCCGCTGGTCTTCACCATGCTGCAGACCGCCCGCAGCGTGGTGGTCTTGCCGGCGCCGTTGGCGCCCAGGATCGTGGTGATCCCGCCGGTCTCCACCGCGAACGAGAGTCCGTGGAGCACCTTGGTCCAGCCGTACTGAGCCGCCAGGTCCTCCGCCTCCAGCAGGGCCGGCATCAGTTGTCGCTTCCCAGGTACGCCCGGATGACGTCGGGATCGCGCTGGACCATCGCGGGCGGGCCCTCCGCGATCTTGCGACCGAAGTCGAGCACGACCACCCGATCGGACACCTGCATGACCAGGCTCATGTGATGCTCGACGAGGAGGACGCTCACCCCGCGCCGATCGCGGATCGAGCGCAGGACGTCGCCGAGCGCCGCGACCTCCTCGTGGTTGAGCCCCCCCGCCGGCTCGTCCACCAGGAGCAGCTTGGGATTGCCGGCCAGGGCTCGCGCCAGCTCCACCCGCTTGAGCGTGCCGAACGACAGGCCGGCCGCGGGATGCCCGACGACCGGCTCGAGCCCGAGGAAGGCGATGATCTCCATCGCGGCCTCGTGCATCATGCGCTCCTCGCGCTTGACCGACGGCAGCCGCAGCGCGTTGCTGAGGAAGTCGCTCCCGGTGCGCGCGTGCACGCCGACCATCACGTTCTGCAGCACGGTCATGCTCGGGAACAGCGCGAGGTTCTGGAACGTGCGCCCGATGCCGAGCGCGGCCACGTGGTGCGGCGTGTTCCTGATGATCGACTTGCCCTCGAAGACGAGGTCACCGCTGTTCGGGGTGTAGAGGCGGCTCACGCAGTTGAAGAGCGTGGTCTTGCCCGCCCCGTTCGGACCGATGAGCCCGACGATGTGGCCCGAGGCCATGTCGAAGGAGACGTCCTCGAGGGCGACGATACCCCCGAAACGCATCGAGATGTTTCGAACGGACAGGAGGTCGGCACCCACGGCCGGCGTCACGGTTCGTACTTATAGGGGCCGGTCGCGCTTTTGTCAATCCTAAACGCCACTTCGCCGGTATAATTCCCGGTCTATGGCGCACCAATACATCTACGTCATGAAGGATCTGAAGAAGATCGTCCCGCCCAAGCGGGAGATCCTCAAGGGGATCTGGCTGTCGTTCTATCCCGGGGCCAAGATCGGGGTCATCGGCGCCAACGGCGCGGGCAAGAGCACGCTGCTCCGCATCATGGCCGGGGTCGACCGGGACTTCCTCGGCGAGGCCTGGCCCGCCGACGGGGTGCGGGTGGGGTACCTGCCGCAGGAGCCCCAGCTCGACTCCACGAAGGATGTGCGCGGTAACGTCGAGGACGGGGTGGCGGAGATCCGCTCCCTGCTCACCCGCTTCGACGAGATCAACGCCAAGCTGGGGGAGCCCCTCGACGACGACGCGATGGAGAAGCTCCTGGCCGACCAGTCCCGGGTGCAGGACGCCATCGAGGTCGCCAACGGCTGGGATCTGGACCGGACGGTGGAGATCGCGATGGACGCCCTGCGCTGCCCGCCGGGCGACGCGGAGGTGGGCACGCTCTCGGGCGGGGAGGTGCGGCGGGTGGCCCTCTGCCGGCTCCTCCTCCAGAAGCCCGACCTGCTCCTCCTCGACGAGCCCACCAACCACCTGGACGCGGAGTCGGTGGCCTGGCTCGAGCGGTTCCTGAAGGACTACCCCGGCACCGTCGTGGCCATCACTCACGACCGCTACTTCCTCGACAACGTCGCGGGCTGGATCCTCGAGCTCGACCGCGGGGCCGGCATCCCGTGGGAGGGCAACTACTCCTCCTGGCTCGACCAGAAGAGGCAGCGCCTGGCCATCGAGGAGAAGCAGGAGACGGCGCGCCAGCGCACCCTCGAGCGCGAGCTCGAGTGGGTGCGCATGTCGCCGCGGGCCCGGCAGGCCAAGTCCAAGTCGCGACTGCAGGCCTACGAGGAGCTGCTCGCCGAGGGCGGGCGCGACCGCGAGGGCCAGGCCGAGATCATCATCCCCACGCCGCCGCGCCTGGGCGACCTGGTGGTGCAGGCCGAGCACCTGGCCAAGGGCTACGGCGACCGGCTGCTGATCGAGGACCTCACGTTCAGCCTGCCCCGCGGCGGCATCGTGGGCGTCATCGGCCCCAACGGGGCGGGCAAGACCACACTGTTCCGCATGATCACCGGACAGGAGAAGCCGGACCGGGGCACGCTGCAGGTGGGCGAGACCGTCCGGCTGGCCTACGTGGACCAGAGCCGCGACGCGCTCGACCCGGCCAAGAACGTGTGGGAGGAGATCTCGGGCGGGGCCGAGCAGCTCCAGCTCGGCACCCGGCAGATCGCCTCGCGGGCCTACGTGGCCTCGTTCAACTTCAAGGGCTCCGACCAGCAGAAGCGGGTGGGCGATCTCTCGGGCGGCGAGCGCAACCGGGTGCATCTCGCCACCATGCTCAAGAGCGGCGGCAACCTGCTGCTGCTCGACGAGCCCACCAACGACCTCGACGTCGACACGCTGCGCGCGCTGGAAGACGCGCTGCTGTCGTTCGCGGGCTGCGCGGTGGTGATCAGCCACGACCGGTGGTTCCTCAACCGGGTGGCCACCCACATGCTCGCGTTCGAGGGCGACAGCCGGGTGGTGTGGTTCGAGGGCAACTACGAGGACTACGAGGCCGACCGCCACAAGCGCCTGGGCGCGGCCGCCGACACCCCGCACCGGATCCGCTACAAGCCGCTCACCCGCGGATAGTCGAGGAGATCGCATGTTCAAGGACATCGTGACGTCCCGCGAGGAGCTGCGCGCCATCTTCGGGGCGCCCGGCGAGCGCGCGGTGCTCAAGGAGCGCGCGCACCTCGACGTGCACACCCGCGAGTTCATCGCGCGCTCGCCCTTCGTGCTGCTCGCCACGTCCAACCGGGCGGGCCGCTGTGACGTCTCCCCGAAGGGCGACGCGCCCGGCTTCGTGATGGTGCTCGACGACACCCACCTCGTCATCCCGGACCGGGTCGGCAACAACCGCATCGACGGGCTGACCAACATCGTGGAGAACCCGCACCTCGGGATGATCTTCCTGATCCCCGGCCGCGAGGACACCCTGCGCGTGAACGGTCGCGCCTGCATCATCCGCGACGGCGAGATCCTGAGCCGGCTCGAGGTGCAGGGCAAGCAGCCCAAGGTGGCGATCGGCGTCGAGGTCGAGGAGTGCTTCCTCCACTGCGCGAAGGCCTTCAAGCGCTCCGGACTCTGGGACCGGGAGCGCTGGCCCGACGTGGCGGGCCTGCCCTCGATGGCGAAGATCCTGTGGGACCAGATCGACCTCAAGGCGACCGCGCAGTGCAGCGCCGACGACTACGAGCGCGACATGGAAGACCGCCTCCGGAAGGGCCTCTATTGATCTGACCGTCGCCCGAGCGGGCGCGGTCGTCACCCTGACCCTCGCGCGACCCGAGCGCCGGAACGCGCTCGACCGCGCATTGTTGTCCGATCTCACCGCGACTCTCGCCGAGCTGGGCGACGACCGGACCACGCGCGCCATCGTGCTCACCGGCGCGCCGCCCGTCTTCTCCGCCGGGGCCGACCTGGGCCGCGGCTCGGACATGCCATCACCGCCCGGCCAGTTCGTCCGGCTCTTCTCCCGCCTCGCGGCCACCCTGGAGCGGCTGGAGCTGCCGGTCGTCGCCGCCCTCAACGGCCACGCGGTCGGCGGGGGCTGGGCCCTCGCCCTCGGCTGCGATTTCCGCCTCGCGGCGGAGAGCGCGCAGTGCTGGGTCCCCGAGATCGACCTGGGCGTCGCGCTCCACCCGGTCCTCGCCACCCCGTTCGTGCGGCTGGTGGGCCCCGCGCGCACCCGCGAGATCGCCATGGAGGGGCGGCGCTACTCGGCCGCCGAGCAGCACGCGATGGGGCTGGTCCACCGCGTGGTGCCCGCGGCGGCGCTCCCCGCGGCCGCGGCGGACTACGCGGCCCACCTCGCCGCCAAGCCGCCGCGCGCGCTCGCGGAAGTGAAGGCGCGTATCAACCAGATCGCGCGTGCCGCGTGGCCCGAGGTCGGCGCGACGACCGAAGGCGTGCTGGACCGCCCGGCGGGTTGACTTCACGGCGGCGAGCCGATACGCTCGCCGCGTCGTGCCGATCGAATTCCGCCCGCACCCCTGACCAGGAGGCTCCTTCAATGTCGAAGCGTCTCGCCCTGCTGCTGTCTCTCGCGCTCCTCGTCGTCACCCCCGTCGCGGCCCAGCAAGCGCCGATCAAGATCGGGGCGATCCTGCCTCTCACCGGCTCCGGCGCCTCGTACGGCGTGTGGATGAAGGGGGGCACCGAGATGGCCGCGGAGGAGATCAACGCCGCGGGCGGCATCGGAGGGCACAAGCTGGAGGTGATCTACGAGGACCACGCCGCCGACGCCTCCAAGGCGGTCAACGCGATGCGGCGGCTGGTCGAGGTGGAGAAGATCCCCTTCACCCTCACTTCCTACTCGTCGCCCACCCTGGCCATCCAGCCGATCGGCGCCCAGAGCAAGGTCGTGATGATGAACGGGGGTGGCCAGTCCGACAACCTGGCCAACAAGGACTACCTCTACAACAACATT
>DATFAJ010000433.1:0-2694 GCA_035254745.1 Candidatus Methylomirabilota bacterium
GTTCGACGGACAGCTGCTTCACCTGGTTGCACACTACAATTTCTCGCCGGAGGCGCTCGGGGGCGTCCAGCGCCTCTACCCCATGCCCCCCGAGCGCGGCCAGATCACAGGCCGGGTGATCCTTGACGGAGCCGTCGTGCAGATCCCCGACCTTCTCGCGGACCCCGAGTACCGGCATGAACTCGCCATGGCTGCTGATTGGCGGAGCAATCTGGGTGTCCCGATGCTCCGAGACGGCCGGCCCATCGGAGTGATCGTCATCAATCGGGCCGAGGCGGGCCCGTTCCACCGGACCCACATCGAGCTCCTCCAGACCTTTGCGGAACAGGCGGTGATCGCCATCGAGAACGTCCGCCTGTTCCGGGAGCTGGAGGTCCGCAATCGCGACCTCACCGAGACCCTGGAGCAGCAGACCGCGACCGGCGAGATCCTGCGGGTCATCTCGAGCTCGCCGACCGACATCCAGCCGGTCTTCGACATCATCGCCGAGAGCGCGGTGCGGCTGTGCGGGGCGGAGGTGAGCGTCGTGACCCGCTGGGACGGCGACTTGATCCACGTGGGCGCCATCTTCGGCTCCGACGCCGAGGGGGTCGCCGCCCTTCGCCGGACCTTCCCCATGCGACCGGGCCCGGCGGGCGGCGCGGCCCGCGTCATCCACGAGCGGGCGATCGTCCACATCCCGGACGTGCTGGCCGACTCCAGCTACCGGATCCAGGAGGTGGCGGTGGCCGCCGGCTTCCGCGCGCTGCTCGGCGTGCCGATGCTTCGCGACGGGCGCGCGATCGGCGCCATCACGGTCGGCCGGGCCGAGCCCGGCACGTTCAGCGACCCGCAGGTCAAGCTGCTCAGCACCTTCGCGGAGCAGGCCGTGATCGCCATCGAGAACGTCCGGCTATTCAAGGAGCTCGAGGTCCGCAACCGCGACCTCACCGAGACCCTCGAGCAGCAGACCGCCACCGGCGAGATCCTGCGCGTCATCTCGAGCTCGCCCACCGACGTACAGCCGGTCTTCGACGCGGTGGTGACGAACGCGGTACGCCTCTGCGGCGCCCTGCACAGCGCGGCGGTTCGGCTGGAGGGGGGCCTCCTGCATCTCGTGTCGCACCACAACTGGTCACCGGAGGGGCTGGCGACCGCCCGCCGCCTGTTCCCGATGCCGGTGACGCGCGACCACGTCACCGCCCACGCGGTGCGCGAGGCGCGGACCATCCACCTCCACCACATGCAGGACGATCCCACCGTGGCCGCCAGCTCGCGCGAGCTGGCGATCGCGCAGGGCTACCAGACGCTCCTGGTCGTGCCCATGCTGCGCGACCGCCAGGCGATCGGCGCCATCATCGTGGCCAAGGTGGAAGGCCCCTTCTCGGAGAGCCAGGTCGCCCTGCTCCAGACCTTCGCGGACCAGGCGGTCATCGCGATCGAGAACGTCCGCCTGTTCAACGAGCTGGACGTCCGCAACCGCGACCTCACCGAGACCCTCGAGCAGCAGACCGCCACCGGCGAGATCCTGCGCGTCATCTCGAGCTCGCCCACCGACGCGCAGCCGGTCTTCGACTCCATCGCGGAGAGCGCCCGCCGCCTGTGCGAGGCCGAGTTCTGCCAGGTCTTCCGGTACGAGGCCGGCGTGCTCCACTTCGTGGCCTCGGAGGGCCACAACCGTGAGGGCCTCGAGGCCGCGCAACGCGCGTTCCCACGGCCCGCCGACCGGGGCACCACGGCCGGTCGGGCCATCCTGGGTGCGGGAGTCGCGCAGATCTACGACGTCCACGCCGATCCGGAGTACGCAGTCACCGCGGTGGCCGATGCGATGAACTTCCGCAGCCTGGTCGCGGTCCCGATGATGCGGGAAGGTCGACCGGTCGGGGCGATCTCGGTCGCGCGGGCCGAGCCGGGGGTCTTTCCCGACCGGCAGGTCGAGCTCCTCCGGACCTTCGCCGATCAGGCGGTGATCGCGATCGAGAACGTCCGGCTGTTCACCGAGCTCGACGCGCGCAACCACGACCTCACCAACGCGCTCGAGCAGCAGACCGCGACCGCCGACGTGCTGAGCGTCATGAGCGCCTCCACCACCGACGCCCAGCCGGTCTTCGACGCGATCGTGCGGAACGCGGTCCGGCTCTGCCACGCGCGGTTCGCGCTCGTCTACCAGCTGGACGGCGACGTGATCCGCTTCGTCACTCATCACAACCTGCCCCCCGCCGCAATCGACCAGTTCCAGCGTACGTTCCCGCAGCGGCTCTCGGAGAGCGGCACTCTCGTCGCCCGCGCCATCCAGCGGCGTGAGGTGATCAACGTCGTCGACATCGCGGCGGAGCCAAACGTGTCGCATTCCGTGCGTGAGCTCGCTCGCTCGTCCGGCTACCGGAGCGTGCTCGCGGTGCCGATCATGCGGGAGGGTCGGGCGCTCGGAGCCCTCGCGATCACCCGCAGCGGCTCCACCGGAGAGCCCGAACCCTTCTCGAGCGAGGAGATCCCGCTCCTGCAGACCTTCACCGAGCAGGCCGGCATCGCGATCGAGAACGTGCGCCTCTTCAACGAGCTGGAGGCGAGGACCGCGCAGCTCACGCGGTCGGTCGGCGAGCTGCAGGCCCTGGGCGAGGTCAGCCAGGCGGTCAGCTCCACCCTCGACCTGGACGCGGTGCTCGAGACCATTGTCGGCCGCGCGGTCCAGCTCTCCGGCAGCGACCAGGGCGT
>DATFAJ010000434.1:0-2752 GCA_035254745.1 Candidatus Methylomirabilota bacterium
GTCGACCTTCGCCACCCGCTCCATCATCATCATCCCGGAGACGTTGCGGGTCTCGTGCAGCTCGACACGCTCCGCCACGCCGGCGGTCGCCGCGACCAGGGCGTCGCGGGCCGGCCCGCGATTGAGGAGTGTGACGTATCCGGCCGCGGTGCTCTCCGCGCCCGGCCGCGCGTCGGGCATGAGCGGGGCCCGGCGGACCCAGGGCTTCTCCAGGCGGATCGCGGTCTCCTGGGCGACCGCGGCCGGGACCACGACCAGGCCGGCGAGCGCGAGAGCGAGCAGGCGGCGCATCGGCTCACTCTCCGAGAAGGGTGCGGACGTCGTGCACGACGTCGTCCACCGGCGTTCCGAACGGCGCCATCACGCGCAGGCGCCCGGTCGGGTCGATCAGGAACACGGAGGCGGAGTGATGGATCAGGTACATCGCGGGCTTCGTGCCGGGGAGCTCGCGCCGGACCACCGAGACCCCGTAGGCCTTCCACACCGGCGCGAGCCGGTCCATCGGTCCGGTGAGCCCGAGGAAGGTCTTGTCGAACTGCTCGGTGTAGGCGCGGAGGCGCGCCGGCGTGTCCCGCTCGGGGTCGACGCTCACGTAGACCACCTGCACCCGCTTCGCCGCGCCGCCGAGACGCTCCCGCACCTGGGCCAGCTCGGCCAGCACGGTGGGACAGATGTCCGGGCAGCTCGTGTAGCCGAAGGTCAGCACGATCACCTTGCCCAGCTGGCGGCTCAACCGGAACTCGGCGCCCCGGGTCGAGGGCAGGGCGAACTCCGGCGCCGGGCGCGGCGGATCGAAGGCGCCGCTGCGGAGCCCGGCCCCGCCCGCGGGCGCCGCGCTCGCGGGGACCGCGCACAGGGCTGCGACCGCGAGCGCGATGGCGGCCAGGGGACGGCCCGCCGTCACGAGCACTCCCCGGCCCGCTCGTCCACGCCGAGCTCGCGCAGGAGCCCCGCCTTGAGCTCGATCAGCAGGGGATCCGATAGCGCGCGAGGTCGCGGGAGCGTCACCTCGACCACGTGCTGGATCCGGGCCGGCCGCGGGGAGAGCACCAGCACGCGATCGGCCAGGTGCAGCGCCTCCTCCACGTCGTGGGTGACCAGCAGGACGGTGTGGCGCTCGCGCGACAGGATCCGGAGCAGCTCGACCCGCATGCGGAGCCGGGTCAGCGCGTCGAGCGCGCCGAACGGCTCGTCCAGGTACAGGATCTCGGGCTTCACCATCAGGGCCCGCGCCAGCTCCGCCCGCTGCTGCATGCCGCCGGAGAGCTGGTTGGGAAAGGCGCGCTCGAACCCGTCGAGGCCGACCAGGGCGATGTAGTGCGCGACCAGGGCCCGCCGCGCCTCGGCCGACTCGCCGTTCAGGCCGAAGACGAGGTTCTGCTCCAGGTCGAGCCAGGGGAAGAGCGACGGCTGCTGGAAGATGAACATCCCCTTGCGCCCGGGCTCGCGCACCGGCTCGCCGTCGACCCGGACCTCGCCCCGGTCCGGGCGCTCGAAGCCGGCGAGCACGCCGAGAAGCGTCGACTTGCCGCAGCCCGACGGGCCGATGACCGCGACGAACTCGCCGTCGGCCACCTCGAAGCTCAGGTCGTCCAGCACCGGCACCGGCCCCCCGCGGGTCGCGAACGTCTTGGAGACCGATCGGATCTCGATCTTGGGCCTCATGGGATCTCAGGCCTCATAGCGCCAGCGCACCTCGTCGAGGCGCTCGAGCCCGCGCATGAGGGCGTCGAGCAGGAACCCGACGACCCCGATCGTGAGCATGCCGGCCACCACGAGGTCGTAGCGATTGCCCGCGTTGCGCGAGTCGATGATCAGGTAGCCGAGACCCGAGTTCACCGCGATCATCTCCGCCGCCACCACCACGAGCCAGGCGACCCCGAGCCCGATGCGCATGCCGGTCACGATCTGGGGCAGCGCCGCGGGCAGGATCACCGAGCGGAAGAGCCGGAAGCCCCGGTACTCGAAGTTGCGGGCGGCCCGGAGGTACTTGCGGTCGATGGTCATCACGCCCGCCGCGGTCCCCACCACCATGGGAAAGAACGACGAGAGGAAGATCAGGAAGATGGGCGAGAGGTCCCCCACCCCGAACCACAGGATCGCGAGCGGGATCCAGGCGATCGGCGAGATCGGGCGCAGCCCCTGCACGAGCGGGTTCAGGAAGGCGTGCGCGGTGGCGAACCATCCCATCAGCATGCCGATCGGGATGGCCAGCGCCGCGGCCAGCAGATAGCCGCACGTCACGCGAAAGAGCGAGGCGACCACGTGCTTGAGCAGGAGCCCCCGCCGGGCCAGGTCTCCGAGGCCCACCGCCACCTGCCAGGGCGTCGGGAAGATCGGGCTGCCGCTCAGCGCGACCGCCACGTGCCAGATCGCGACGAGCAGGGCCACCGGGCCCAGCAGCGGGATCCAGGCGAGCCTACCGCTCCACACGGATGTCCACCGGGCGCGCGGCGCGCTGGAAGCTCTCGTCCACGTACCGCTCGTAGGGGATGCGCCGGCGGATGATACCGGCTTCGAGCGCGGCCTCCATCAGCTCGTCCATCTCGGACTTGATCAACCGCAGGTCCGCGTAGGTCACGCGGTCCCGGGGATTGGTGAGCACGTGCTTGATGATGTCGGCCCGCTGGTTGAAGACGGTGGGGCCGGCCGCGATGTCGGCGGCCCGGTCGCGGTTGGCCTGCGCGGTCTCGAGCCACGCGCCCGCGGACAGCACGTGGTTGACGAGCTGCTGCACCTGCGGCCGGTCGCG
>DATFAJ010000435.1:0-10064 GCA_035254745.1 Candidatus Methylomirabilota bacterium
CGGAGGAGCGCGAGGCCTTCTACGAGAAGCTCTACCGCGAGCCCGGCTTCGGGATCTGGATGGGCAACTTCCGGGACGTGCTGGTCGATCCGGAGGCCAACGCCACCATCACCGATTTCATGCGCCGGAAGATCCGCGCGCGGGTGCGGGACCCGAAGGTGGCCGAGAAGCTGATCCCCACCAACCACGGCTTCGGCACCCGCCGGGTGCCGCTCGAGAGCGGCTACTACGAGGTCTACAACCAGCCGAACGTGCGCCTCGTCGACATCCGGGAGACGCCGATCGAGCGGATCACGCCCGCCGGGATCAAGACCAGCGACGCGGAGTACGAGCTCGACATGATCATCTACGCCACCGGCTTCGACGCCATCACCGGGGCGTTCGACCGCATCGACATCCGCGGGGTAGGCGGGCGGCGGCTGCGGGAGAAGTGGGCGGAGGGGCCGCGCACCTATCTGGGCCTGCAGATCGTGGGCTTCCCCAACCTGTTCACGCTGGTCGGGCCGCACAACGCGGCGAGCTTCTGCAACATCCCGCGCTGCATCGAGCAGAACGTGGACTGGGTGACCGCGCTCATCGCGCACATGCGCGCGCACGGCCTCTCCCGGGTCGAGGCCACCCCCGCGGCGGAGGCGGAGTGGACCCAGCACGTGCTCGACACCGGGCGGCGCATGCTGTTCACCCAGGTCGACTCCTGGATGATGGGCATCAACTCCAACGTGGCGGGCAAGCAGAAGCGCACGTTCATCGTCTACGCGGGCGGCGCCCCGCGGTACCGCGAGAAGTGCGACGAGGTCGCCGCCGCCGGCTACGCGGGGTTCGCGTTCCGGTAGTCGACGGCGGCGCGCCCGCCGAGGTCAGCGGGTCGCTTTCGGCACGCTCCCCGCCACCAGCTCACCGATCTTCCGGCCCATCGCAGAGCCCACCTCGGTCGAGTTGCGGTAGTGCACACCGTCGTAGATGCGCGCCTGCGCGACCTCCTTCGAGAAGTCGGCGACGCTCGTCCAGGTGCGGACGGCGCCCCCGGCGGTCGGGCTGGCGGAGCTCAGGGTGGGCGTCGGACCGGAGCCGATCTCGGCCTCGAGGACCGCGCCCAGCGACCCCGACACGATGCAGTGTGCGCACGGGTACTCGGGGTGCATCGGAGTCTCGATGAACGGCGTCCAACCCGGATCCCGGTCGGTGGCGTTGTTGCCGTCGATGTCGCCGTTGCGGATGGCGGTGACCGGCCGCCAGAGGTTGTAGGTGTACTTGGCGTCGAAGACGGCGATCAGCGCGTCGTCCATGGCCATCGCGGCCAGCGCGAACAGGCGCGCGTTATCGGTGACGTCGCGGCCTGGCGTGCCGGCGACCGAGCGAGCGATCGGCCAGTAGACGACCGGGGCCGTCGCTTCCCAGAACCTCGCGATCGCGGTCTGCTCCGGCGTGCGCTGGGTGCTGTTCCTCGACCCGACCGCCTTGATCTCGTTGTAGTCGCGCGCCCACGTGTCGCTGGTGAGGCCGGGCGGGGGGCCTGGGCGGAAGTGATCGCCGCGGGGCATGACCCAGGGACGGCGCTTGCCCCAGTGGGGCGCCGCCGGTCCCACGGTCGGCACGTAGACGCCGGCCGCGGTGTTCGGTCGGTAGACGTCGGGGGCGACTGCCCCGTCGTCGGCACAGAGCGCCACGATGGCGGTCGCGGCCTGCTCGCCGAGCGCGATGCCCGCGGTCTTCGCGGGACCGTCCGGGACGGATCCGAGCAGGGCCTGGTAGTCGGCGTCGATGACGGCCTGATGGGCCGGCATGAGCTTCGAGAGCGCGGTGCGCGTCGCGGCCGCGACCGCCGCCTCCACCGAGGCCCCCGGCGCCGGAGCGAGCTTCGCGCGCTGCGGAGGATAACGGCCGGTGATTGCATTGACCGCCTCGAAGACCGAGACCTGGACGATGGCCATCATCCGCACCGTGATGGGCGGCGCCGGGATGCGCGACACGGCGTCGGCGGCCCGGGCGTTCGCATCGGTGACGATGTCCGCGTGAGCGCCCGGGGCGCCCGCGAGGATCATGAGGGCCAGGAGCCCGACCGCTGCGCTGACGAGTCCACGGATGGTCTTCATGTTGTCTGCTCCTTTCGAGGGTCTCCGGTGGAGTCCGACCCATTCACGTCCAGACCGAGGGCCACGCGCCCGGCGTAGACGAGCTGGGCGCTCCCGCGAAGGGGGTGGTAGCGGGCGCCCTGGACGTCGCGGAACAGCCGCTCGAGGCCCAGGTCCCGGTAGAAGCCGGCGCCGCCGCTGACCTCCATCGCGAGCTCGACGGTCCGGATCGCCGCCCGGCCGGCCACCGCCCGGCCGATCAGCACCTCGTTCGTCGTCTCGCTCCTCGCGCGCCCGCACGCCGCCGCATCGATCATCTGGCGCAGGGCCATCTTCGCGGTCGCCAGCTCGTTCTCCATGCGGCCCACCAGCTCCAGGGTGCCGGCGTCGTGGCGGCGGCCGGCCGCCTGACGGATCGCGAGGGTCCGGGCACCTTCCGCGATGCCGACGTAGACCGCGTAGATCAGGGGCAGGGCGAGCAGGGTGACCATGTGCCACGCGGGGCTCCAGCGTCCGGCCGGGCGGCGCACGCTGATCGCGGCGTCCGGCACGAAGACGCCATCCAGGACGATGTCGTGGGAGCCGGTGCCGCGCATGCCGAGCGTGTGCCAGGTGTCCACGATCTCGAGGCCGGGCGCATCGAGGGGAATTGCCACGTGCAGGACCGTCGCGCCCCCCTCGGGAGCGTCGACGACCGCCATCGTCATGAACAGGTCCCCGGCCGGCGCGCCGCTCGCAAACACCTTGCGACCGGTGATCCGGTAACCACCGTCCACCCGCTCGGCGCGCCCGGATCCGGCCAGCCAGTCGGAGCCGCCGCTGGTCACGAGGATCGTCTCCTCGCGCGCGATCCGGCGAAGGAGCGGCTCAACCGGGGCGCCGTCCTGGCGCCAGCGCCAGGCCGCGATCGCAACCTGATGACTGTGCATCGCCAGCGCCAGCGCGGTCGAGCCGCAGTATTGCCCGAGCACGCGCACGAGCGCGCAGAGCTCCGCGTGCGAGGCGCCACTGCCCCCGAGCTCGGCGGGCACGCCGGCCGAGAACACCCGGCGCTCGCGGAGGTCACGGTAGTTGTCGGCCACGAAGGAATCCGTCGCGTCGTGGGCGGATGCCCGCGCCGCGAAGCGCGGTCCCAGCTCTCGCGCGAGCGAGGCCCAGTCCGAGGGCGCCCGGTCATTGGCTGGCGCGGCCTGCGTGCTCATCGTCCACCTCCGTCGTCGGAAGGGTCCCTCTCTGACGCCCACACGATGGCAGGCCGCCGCGGGGAGTCCAAGACCAAAAAATGGACTTGCTGGCTCGGCGGGGCGGGCCTACAGTCGGGCCAGCATGAAGGGCTACGGCCAATTCTGCCCGATCGCGATGGCGTGCGAAACCTTCGCCGAGCGCTGGACGCCGCTGATCCTGAGAGAGCTGCTGGCCGGATCCCGGCGGTTCAACGAGATCCGGCAAGGCCTGCCCCTGATCTCGCGGACGCTGCTCGGTCAGCGGCTCCGTGAGCTGGAAGCGGCCGGCGTCGTCCAGAGTCGGCCGCTTGCCCGGGGCCGGGGACGGGAGTACCGACCGACGTCCGCGGCGGAGGAGTTCCGCGCAGTCCTGGAGCGCCTCGGGGAGTGGGGGCAGCGCTGGGCTCCCGCCCAGTTCGATCCCGACAATCTCGACCTGATGCTGCTCATGTGGAACGTGCGGCGGCGCATCGCCTTCGACCGACTGCCCGGCCGGCGAATCGTCGTGCGCTTCGACTTTCGCGCGTTCCCGTCGCGGTGCCGGGCCTTCCGGACGTCCTGGCTGATCCTCGAGCGCACCGGCTCGGACGTGTGCTTGAAGGATCCCGGCTTCGAGGTGGATCTCGTCGTCTCGGCCGACGCGGGGGCCATGGCGCGGGTGTGGACCGGGGCCCTCACGTTCGCGCAGGCGGTCCGGGACGGCGGCCTGCGGGTCGAGGGTCCCCGCGACCTCGTCCGCGCGTTTCCGACCTGGCTCCTCCTGAGCCACTTCGCCCACGTGGAGCGTCCCGCCCGCGCAGTCTAGGGCCATGGCCATGGCTCGCCTCCGGAGGATCTGGCCCGGGGGCCGGCGCGGCTGCGCGCTGGCCCTGCTCGTGTGCGCGGTCGCCTGCGCATCGCCGGCCACGCCGCCGCGGGACGTGCCGGTGGCCGGCCCGGAGCCGGGTCCCCGCTTCGCGGTCGGCGGCCCCGAGGCGGACGAGCTGGGCGCGGCGGCGGGCTATCCCACCGGCAACCGCACCACGTTCTACGACGTCCGGTCGGCGGTCGGCTCGCACAGCCACATGGACGAGCTCTTCCCGAGCCGTCTCGTCCACAAGGCGCCGGCGCCCTCGCGCCTGGCGCGGGTCGCCGAGCCGCGCATCCCGGCGCTGGATGGCTACCTGGCGCGGTCTCTCACCACCGGGCTGCTGATCGCGCGCGGCGATACCATCCTCGTCGAGCGCTACCAGTACGGCCGCTCGGACCGGCACCGGCTCACGTCGTGGTCGATGGCCAAGACCGTGACCGCGATGCTGGTCGGCATCGCCATCGCCGAGGGCCACATCCGCTCGGTCGACGACCCGGCGGCGACCTACGTGCCCGAGCTGGCCGGCACCGAATACGGGCGCACGTCGCTCCGCGACCTGCTCCAGATGTCGTCGGGGGTGCGCTTCCGCGAGGACTACAGCGGCGACGACGACAGCATCACGCTGGTGATGAACACCTATCTCCTGCGTGGGGTCGGCGGTCCCAGCGCGGTGACGCTCTTCAACGAGCGCACGGCCCCGGCCGGGACCCGGTTCTACTACTCATCGGCCGAGAGCCAGGTGCTGGGGCTGGTGCTGCGGGGGGCCACCGGCCGCCCGCCCGCCGAGTATCTCCAGTCGAGGATCTGGCAGCCGATCGGCGCCGAGGCCGACGCGACGTGGCTCGTCGACAACTCGGGACAGGAGGCCACGTACTGCTGCTTCAACGCGGTGCTGCGGGACTACGCGCGCCTCGGGCTGCTGATGGCGCACGACGGCAGCTGGCGCGGCCGGCAGGTCGTCCCGGCCGCGTGGGTCAAGGAGATGACGAGCATGCGCCCGGGCCAGCCGCGCCCGGCCACCTTCGGCTACGGCTACCAGACGTGGATCCTTCCCGGCGAGCGCCGGATGTTCATGTTCTGGGGGGTGCGCGGGCAGCGGATCTACGTCGACCCACAGAGCAAGCTCGTCATGGTGAATACCTCCGTCCACAAGAAGTCCGTCGACAGCGCCGCGCTACGGGAGATGCACGCGCTCTGGCTGGCGCTGGTCGGGCAGTTCGGCGGCTGACCGGGTGGCCCTTTCTCGCCCTCCCGGGGCGTGCTAGACTCCCGCGCATTCCACCGCCCGAGAGGGGAGGATCGGCCATGAGCCTTCGCGTGAGTGTGTCCGTCTCGATGATCGCGGTCGCGGTCCTGTGCTGCGCCATGATCGGCCTCGCGGCCGACCCCCCGATCCCGATCGGCGTCTCGGTGGCCCAGACCGGGCCGGTCGCGCTCGCGGGCCAGGAGCAGGTGCTCGGCGCGCAGATCGCCGAGGACTACTTCAACAAGCACGGCGGGGTGAACGGCCGCCCGATCAAGCTGGTGTTCCAGGACGGCGGCAGCGACGAGCCCACCGCGATCAACGCCTTCCAGAACCTGATCAACGTGGCCAAGGTGGTGGGGATCATGGGCCCGAGCCTGTCCCAGCAGGCCTTCGCGGCCGATCCCTTCGCGGTCCGCGCCAAGGTGCCGGTCATCGGGCCCTCGAACACCGCCAAGGGCATCGCCCAGATCGGCGAGTTCGTCTCCCGGGTGTCGGCGCCGGTGGCCATCGTCGCCCCCAACGCGGTGAAGGCGGCGATGGAGATCAACCGAGATCTGAAGAAGGTCGCGGTGCTGTACGCGCAGAACGACGCCTTCAACAAGTCGGAGACCGAGACCTTCCAGCAGGCGGTGAAGGATCTCAAGCTGGACCTGGCCACCGTGCAGACCTTCCAGACCACCGACACCGACTTCACCGCGCAGATCACCAACGTCCTGAACGTGAAGCCGGACCTGGTGATCATCTCCGGCCTGCAGGTGGACGGGGCGAACCTGATCAAGCAGCTGCGCGACCTGGGCTACAAGGGCCTGATCGTGGGCGGCAACGGGGTGAACACCGCGGCGATCTTCCCGATCTGCAAGGCCAAGTGCGACGGCATCCTGATCGCGCAGGCCTATAGCCCGGCGTACAAGAGCAAGATCAACGACGAGTTCAAGTCGGTGTACAAGGACAAGCAGAAGAAGGATCCGCCGCAGTTCAGCGCCCAGGCCTTCGCCGGCATCCAGGTGTTCGTGGAGGCGCTGCGCGCGCTCGACAAGAAGTCGCCGATCGCCAAGATGGACCTGGCCGCGCTCCGCGTCGAGCTGAACAAGCAGCTCATCTCCGGCACCTACGACACCCCGCTGGGGGAGATCTCGTTCACGACCGGTCCCGGCATGGGCGGCGAGATCGTCCAGAAGCAGTCGTACGTGGCGCAGATCAAGATGGACCCCGACGGCGCCAAGGGCACGTTCGTCTTCGTCAAGTAGTGAACCGGACGTTCCTGCTCCAGCAGGTGCTGAACGGCCTCGCGATCGGCAGCGTGTACGCCATCTTCGCCCTCGGCTACACGCTGATCTTCTCCGTGCTCCGCATCATCAATTTCACCCACGGGGCCATCTTCACCATCGGGGCCTACGCGACCTACGCCCTGACCGGGTCGCAGTTCGGCATCAACGGGCTGCTGGCCGGCGCGACCCTGCCGTTCGCGCTGCCGTTCGTCCTCGCCCTGCTGGGGGGCTCGGTGGTCGCGGCGCTGTCCGGGGTGATCGTCGAGCGCCTCGCGTTCCGGCCCCTGCGCGCGCGCGGCGCCGATCCGCTGCTCACCCTGGTCTCGAGCCTCGGGGTGGCGGTCGCCCTCGTCAACATCACCCAGTACCTGTTCGGGGCCGAGCCCTACTCCTATCCCGATCCCCTCCAGGGGCTGCCGACCGCGATGAACTTCGGCACCGCGGCCGCGCCGGTCCTCGTGCGCACCGTCCAGGTGGTCATCTTCGGCGTGTCGATGGTGATGCTGGTGCTGCTCACGTACCTCATGAACGCGACCCGCACCGGCAAGGCGCTGCGGGCGGTCGCGGAGGACATGACCACGTCGAGCCTGCTCGGCATCGACACCGATCGCCTGGTCCTCCTGACGTTCGTGATCAGCGGCTTCCTCGGGGGCGTGACCGGGACGCTGATCGGGCTCAGCGTCGGGGTGGCCGGCCCGTACTTCGGGATCGCCTTCGGGCTCAAGGGCCTGGCCGTGATCGTGCTCGGGGGCCTGGGCGACATCCCGGGTGCGGTGGTCGGCGGCCTCATCATCGGCCTCGCGGAGGCGTTCGTGCCCGCGCAGTACATCGCGTATCGCGAGGCGGTGCCGTTCGCGCTGCTGTTCGTGGTGCTGCTGGTCCGGCCCCAGGGGCTGCTCGGTCGCGCCCAGGTGCAGAAGGTCTAGGCCCGCGTGGCCAGCTTCTTCGCGACCTACGACTTCCTGCTGGTCTCGATGGTCCTCGCCGCGGTCCTGGCCCTGACCCTCTACCTGCCGCTGATGGCGGGCCAGCTCTCGGTCGCGAGCCCGGGCTTCTACGCGCTCGGCGGCTACATCGCGGCGATCATGTCGACCAAGATCTTCCCGCCCGGCCCGGGCCTCTATCCGGTCTCGCTGGTGCTGCTCGAGATGGCGGTCGCGGCGGTGGTCTCGGGCGCCCTCGGTCTCGCGGTGGGGGTGCCCGCGCTCCGGCTGCGCGGCATCTTCCTGGCGCTGGCCACCATCGCGTTCGTGCAGATCCTGGGGGTGGTGGCCCTCAACCTGCAGATCACCGGGGGCGCGGTCGGCATCTTCGGGATCCCGCAGCCGTTCGCGAACCCGATCGAGTACATGTGGCTGGCCGTCCCGCTGCTCCTGGTGTCGATGCTGTTCGTCGCGCGCCTCGAGCGCACCCGGACCGGGCGCGCGCTGGTGGCGCTACGCGAGGACGAGCTGGCCGCCGCCGCGATGGGGGTGAACCCGACCTACCACAAGGTGCTCGCGTTCACGACGAGCGCGGTGCTGGCCGGCGCGGTGGGGGCGGTCAGCGCGCACTTCATCAACACCTGGAACTCGCGGCAGGGGACCTTCGACACCAGCGTCAACCTGATGGCCTTCGTGCTGGTGGGCGGGTCGCGCACCTTCGTGGGCCCGGTGGTGGGCGGTCTCGTGCTCACCGCGCTGCCGGAGGCGCTCCGCGGCCTCGCCGGGGTGGACGTGCTGCCCGGGTGGCTCGCCTCGTTCCTCCGCGACGGGCGGCTCATCATCTTCGGGGTGCTGATCGCGATCGGCACCGTGTTCTTCCCCCACGGCCTCATCACGCCCGGCCTCCTCCGCCGCCTCGGCCGCGGGCGGGCGCGCGCCCGATGAGCGTCGCGCCCGCGGCGGCCCCCGGCGCCCCGGCCGTGTCCGGCGCGGACCTGCTGGTGGTGGACGCGGTGACCTGCCAGTTCGGCGGGGTCACCGCGGTCAACGCGGTCTCGTTCGCGGTGGGGCGGGGCGAGCTGTTCGGCCTGATCGGGCCCAACGGGGCCGGCAAGACCACGCTGTTCAATCTCATCACCGGGCTCACCGCGCCGGGCGGCGGGCACCTCCGCTTCCGGGGCGAGGACATCACCGGCCTGCCGCCCCACCGGGTGGCCGAGCGCGGGATCGCCCGCACCTTCCAGAACGTGCGGCTCTTCGGCGAGCTGTCCGCGCTCGACAACGTGATGATCGCGCGCCACGTGCGCACCCGGAGCGGGCTCGTGGGCGGCGTGCTCGGCCTGGGCGCCGCCCGCCGGGAAGAGCGCGAGACGCGCGAGCGGGCGACCGCCCTCCTCGACCTGGTCGGCCTCGCGGACCGGCCCGAGGAGCGGGCCCGCAACTTCGCCTACGGCGACCAGCGGAGGCTCGAGATCGCCCGCGCGCTCGCCCTCGAGCCGGAGCTGCTCCTGCTCGACGAGCCGGCGGCGGGCATGAACGCGGGCGAGAAGCGCGCGCTCAGCGACCTGATCCGCAGCGTCCGGGCCCGCCTGAGCCTGACCGTGCTGCTGATCGAGCACTACGTGCCGCTGGTCATGAACCTCTGCGATCGCATCGCGGTGCTCAACTTCGGCCAGCTCATCGCGCTGGGCCCGCCCGCCCTCGTGCAGAAGCACCCCGCGGTGGTCGAGGCCTACCTGGGCGACGGCGCGTGAGCGCCGCGGTGCCGGGCGCGCCCCTGCTCGCGGTCGAGAACCTCACCATCCGCTACGGGCGCGTGCAGGCGCTCGAGCAGGTGAGCCTCGAGGTCCACCCCGGGGAGGTCGTGACCCTGATCGGCGCGAACGGGGCGGGCAAGAGCACCACGCTGCGCTCGATCTCGCGCATCGTCCCCATCCATCGCGGGCGCATCGCCTTCGACGCCCGCGACATCAGCGGGGCGCGGCCGAGCGACGTGGTCCGGATGGGCATCGCCCAGGTGCCCGAGGGCCGCCGCATGCTCGCCCGCCAGAGCGTGGTCGACAACCTCCTGCTCGGCGCCTACACGCGCTCGGACGGGGCCGAGATCCAGGCCGACCTCGAGCGCCAGTTCGCGCGCTTCCCGCGCCTGGCCGAGCGGCGGCACCAGATGGCCGGCACCCTCAGTGGGGGCGAGCAGCAGATGCTGGCGATCGCTCGCGCCCTCATGAGCCGTCCCCGGCTGCTGCTGCTCGACGAGCCGTCGCTCGGCCTGGCCCCGCTGATCGTGCGCGCGATCTTCCAGATCATCCGCGACCTGCACGAGGCCGGCGTCACCATCCTGCTCGTCGAGCAGAACGCGAGCCTGGCGCTGCAGATCGCGGACCGCGCCTACGTGCTGGAGGCGGGCCGCCTGACGATCTCCGGTCCCGCCGCCGCGCTCCTGAGCGACGAGCGGGTGCAGCGGGCGTATCTCGGGTAGTTC
>DATFAJ010000436.1:0-2524 GCA_035254745.1 Candidatus Methylomirabilota bacterium
ATGCTGCGCACCGCCTACTCGCAGATCCTGAACTCGAGCCGCGACTTCTCCACCGCGGTGTTCGACGGCCAGGGGCGGCTCGCCGCGCAGGCCGAGCACGTGCCCATCCACGTGGGCGCCCTGCCCTGGGCGGTCGCGTCGGTGGCCGACTTCTTCAAGGGGCGGATCGCCCCCGGCGACCTGTTCCTCCTGAACGATCCCTACCACGGCAACAACCACCTGCCCGACCTCACGGTGCTGCTCCCGGTCTTTGTGGGCGACCGGCCGGTGTTCTGGTCGATCAACCGCGCGCACCAGCACGACATCGGCGGCGCGACCCACGGGGCCTACAACCCGGGCGCCACCGAGATCTGGCAGGAGGGCATCCGGATCACCCCGCTCAAGCTGTACGACCGGGGTGAGCTGCGCGACGACGTGCTGCAGATGGTGGCGACGAACGTGCGGCACCCCCGCGACTTCCAGGGCGACCTGCGGGCCATGATGGGGTCGGCGCGCATCGGCGAGCGGCGGCTGCTCAAGCTGGTGGACGAGTACGGGCTCGAGACCGTGCTCGAGACCATCGGCGAGATCCTCGACGGCGCCGAGCGCCAGAGCCGCGAGTGCATCCGGAGCTGGAAGGACGGGGTCTTCAAGGGCGAGTCCATCCTCGACGACGACGGGCACGGAGCCCGCGACGTCCACATCCGCGCCACCGTGACCAAGAAGGGCGACTCGCTCACCGTCGATCTCTCCGACTCGCACGCCCAGGTGACCGGCTTCGTGAACTCCGCCTTCCCGAACACGATGTCCGCGGTGCACATGGCGCTCGCCTACCTGATCGACCCCCGGACCCCCAAGAACGAGGGGACGTTCCGCCCGGTGACCGTGAAGGCGAAGGAAGGCACGGTGGTCTGGCCCTACCCGCCCGCGCCGGTGACCCTGTCGACCAATCACTGCGCGCAGGAGATCGCGGAGGCGATGATCAAGGCCCTCGCCCGGAGCTGCCCGGACCGGGTGCTCGCGGGCTGGTCGCGCCGCTTCCGCATCGCGATCTCGGGCACGAACCCGCGGACGCGGCGCAAGTTCATCTGGCACCTCTTCCACGCGCGCGGCGGCGGGGGGGCCTCCTCGGCCGGTGACGGGTGGGAGACCGCCGGCGAGGGCCAGGCCGCGGGCGGGATCAAGTTCGGCTCGGTCGAGGTCGCGGAGACGCGCTTTCCGCTCTTCTTCAAGCGCCACGAGTTCCGCCCCGACTCCGCGGGCGACGGGCAGTTCCGGGGCGGCGTGGGGTCGGTGCTCGAGCTGCGCATGGAGACCACCGGGCCCGCGCTGGGCAACACCGCGGGCGACGGCGTCCGCCACTCGGCGTACGGGGTGCTGGGTGGTCGCGACGGGCTGCCGCACCGCTACCGGATGATCGCGCGCGGCAAGACGCGTGTGCTCAAGACCAAGGAGGTGGGCATTCCGATCCCGCCCGGGGCGATGTTCCTGGTGGAGTCCATGGGCGGCGGCGGCTACGGTCCGCCCGCCAAGCGCTCGGCGGAGGCGCGCGCCGCCGACCGGGTCAACGGGTTCGTCTCCGGCCGGTCGCGCCGCGGGAAGGCCTGAGATGCTCCGCGTCGGCATCGACGTGGGCGGCACGTTCACGGACCTGGTGGGCGTGGACGACGCGGGCCGCGTGACCCTGGCCAAGTCGGCCTCGACCCCCGCCGATCCATCCATCGGGGTCATGGACGGGCTGGGCCTGCTCGCCGCCGAGCTTCGGACCGACCTCGCCGGCCTTCTGGCCGACACCGGGCTGGTGGTGCACGGCACCACCGTGGCCACCAACGCGCTGCTCGAGCGGAAGGGCGCGACGGTCGGCATGCTGACCACCGCGGGCCACCGCGACGTCATCGAGATGCGCGAGGGGCTCAAGGACGATCGCTACAACCTGAGGATGCCGCCGCCGGTGCCGCTGGTGCCGCGGGCGCGCCGGCTCGACGTGACCGAGCGCATGCGCTTCGACGGGACGGTGGAGACGCCGCTCTCGAAGACCTCCGCCGAGGCGGCCATCCGCCGGCTCGGCGCCGCCGGGGTGGGCGCGGTGGCGGTCTGCTATCTCCACTCGTACCGCGACCCGCGCCACGAGCGGGAGACGCGCCGGCTGCTCGCTCGCCTGCTGCCGGACGCCTACGTGTCGCTCTCGTCCGACGTGCTCGCCCAGATCAAGGAGTACGAGCGCTTCTGCACCACCGCGGTCAACGCCTACGTCGGCCCCGTGCTCGCGCGCTATCTCGGCAGCCTCGGATCGCGCCTGCAGAAGGCGGGCTACCGCGGGGACGTGCTGATCATGCAGTCGCACGGGGGCGTGGCCACGATCGCGGATTCGGTGCGCCTCGCCGCGGGGGCGGTGCTCTCGGGTCCCGCGGGCGGCATCGCGGGCAGCCGTCACGCCGCGCGACTCCTCGGCGAGGGCAACCTGATCACCTTCGACATGGGCGGCACCAGCACCGATATCGCGCTGCTGGAGGACGGGGAGCCGCACCTCACCGGCGACAAGGCG
>DATFAJ010000437.1:0-5357 GCA_035254745.1 Candidatus Methylomirabilota bacterium
AGCCGGTGACGGCCTTGATGGCGTCGCGGGTCACCGAGACGAGGCGATCGACCTGCTCCTCGCTGACGACCAGCGGCGGGGCGAAGAAGATGTGCTCCAGGCGGGCGCGGGTGATGACCCCGCGCTTGGTCATCTCGGCGAGCACGCGCGGACCCACCTTCTTGTCGGCGCCGAACGGCGCCTTCGTGCCGCGGTCCTCCACCAGCTCGACGGCGGCGAGCAGCCCCTTGCCCCCGCGGATGTCGCCCACGTGCTTGTGGTCGCCCAGCGCCTGCTGGAGCCCCTTGTGCAGGCGCGTGCCCATGGCCGCCGCGCGCTCCCAGAGCCGCTCGCGCTCCATGATCGCGAGGTTCGCGATCCCGACCGCGCAGCAGGTCGGATGCCCGGAGTAGGTGTACGCGTGCATCCACTTGTCCTCGGGCTTCACCTCGTCCATCGCCTGCTTGATCGCCTTCGAGACCATGATGCCACCGAGCGGGAGATAGCCCGAGGACACGCCCTTGGCGAAGGAGACGATGTCGGGCAGCACGTTCCAGTGCTCGAGCGCGAACCACTTGCCGGTGCGGCAGAACCCGGTGATGACCTCGTCGGCGATGAAGAGCACGTTGTGCTTGTCGCAGACCTTGCGCACGAGCGGGAAGTAGTCGTCGGTGGGGTAGAGCACGCCGCCACCGCCGTGGATGGGCTCAGCGATGAACGCGGCCACCGTGTCCGCACCCTCGCGCACGATGGCCTCTTCCAGGAGGCGCGCGGCAGTCTGCCCCGCGGTCTCTCCCGGCTTGGCGCCCTCCTGACGGTACGGATAACAAGTTGGAATATGCACGAAGCCCGGCACCCGCGGCTCGAACATCTTCCAGTAGGGCGACATGCCGGTGGCGCTCATCGCCTGCAGCGTCACGCCGTGATAGGCGAGCGAGCGCGCGATGACTTTCACCTTGTCCGGCTTACCCTTGGTCTTCCAGTAGAACCGCGCGGTCTTGAACGCGGACTCGTTGGACTCGGCGCCCCCCGAGGTGAAGAACACGCCCTGCATGTTCGGGTACGCGATGGTCATCAGCTTGGACGCGAGCTGGATGGCCGGGATGTTGGTCGAGCCAGAGTAGGCCGAGTAGTAGGCCAGCTCGCGCATCTGGGCCGCCGCCGCGTCGGCCAGCTCCGCCCGCCCGTGCCCCACGTTGACGTTCCACAGGCCGGCCAATCCGTCGATGTACTCGCGGCCCTGGACGTCGGTCAGCACCGCACCGCGGCCTCGGACGTAGACCATCGGCTCCAGGTGGTCGCTCGGGTGGTGCAGCGGGTGGATCAGGTGATCCTGGTCGTCCTTGATGAGCTGCGCGGCCTCGACGGGCATCGGACTCCTCCTACGGGCTCGGCTGGTGATAGATGGACGTCGCGGGCGCGTGGGCCCGGTAGTCGCCCCCCGGGATCGGCACCCCGCGGTCGAGGGGGCCCACGTACCAGTAGATGCACGCGGCCAGCTCGTGGCCGTCTCCGCTCCGGACGGCGACCTCCCGGCGATGATACTGGGGACCCTCCGCCGAGTCCAGCGTCCCCCACAGCGCGGGATCGGCGACGCGATAGATCTCGCCGTGGAGACGGCCGCCCGGGTCCGGCACCGCGCCGGGGTACGAGCCGAGGTCGACGATGCGCCCGGCCACCTGCCCGGGCCCCAGGTAGGCCGCGCGTCGGTCGAGGAGCCGATGCAGGCGGAAGCCCCGCATCAGTGTTCCGTAGGTGAACAGGAGATCGGTCGGCACCGGCGACGGCGACAGCTACGCGCGGCCCTGACGGTCCTTCGCCTCCTGCTCCTCACGGGAGCAGGCCGCGGGCGCGGCTCAGGTCTGGATGCCGAAGCGTGGGAGCACCCAGCGGTTCAGTGCGAGCCAGCCGATCAGCAGGCCGATGACGACGAGGGCGGCTTCCATCGGCTAGGCCTCCGCCTTCTCCCCGCCGTCCACCGCCTGCATCACCGCGCCCAGGAAGTCCCGCTCGGGCAGCGCACCCTCGAAGCCGACCCGATCGTTGATGACGACCTTGGGAACCGCCATCACCTGGTAGCGCTGGGAGAGCTCGGGGAACTCGGTGGCCTCGATGCACTCGGCGCGGACCCGCGGAGAGGCGATCGCCATGTGCTGCGCCAGGCGCACGGCCCGGGGGCAGTGCGGTCAGGTGGGAGTCGCGAAGACCTTGATCGTGACGTCCTCGGTGAGACCGGCCAGCGCGGTCTTGGTCTCCTCGGTCAGACCCGCCTCCCCGGTGGACACCGCGACGATCGAGTCGATCAGGTTGGAGAACTCGTAGCCGGCGGGGATGCCGAGGAAGCGGATGCCGTAGTCCCGCGCCCCCTCCACCACCACGACCGGCGACTCGGTCACCCCGTAGGCCTCCGCCTGCTCGCGATCGATGTGGGGGTTCAGCACGGTGACCGACAGCTGATCGGAGAGTGCGGCGACCTCGCGGATCAGGGCCACGGTCTGGGTGTTGTTCTCGCCGCCCAGCTCGGAGGCGAACACGGTCAGCTTCACCGGGCCCCCGATGCGCTCGAACTCCTTCTTCACCGCCGCCTCGTCGCGCGCCTGGAGGAAGGCCATGCGTCGGAGTATACCGGCTTACTTCGGGACGCCGCGGACGATTTCGAGCATCCGGCGGTAGCCGGACGGATCGATGCGCGCGTCGATCAGGGCCGGGCCGGGCGCGGTCTGCGCCCCGATCAGCGCCGCGTTGAGGGTGGCCTCGTCGGTCGCGGTGAACGCGCGCAGGCCGAAGGCGCGGGCCAGCGCGCGCAGGTCGGGGCCCGCGTAGCGCATCGAGACGCCCTCGAAGCCCTTCTGCTCCTGCTTGACCTCGATCAGCGAGAGCGCCTCGTCGTTGAACACCACGATGACGAGGGGCAGGCGCAGTCGCGCCACCGTCTCGAGCTCGGCCGCGACCATCATGAGCCCGCCGTCGCCCGTGAAGCAGACCACCCGACGATCGGGATGGACGAGCTGTGCCGCGATCGCCGCGGGCAGCGCGAAGCCCATGGTGGCCAGGCCGTTCGAGATCAGCAGCTCGCCGGGCTCGAGGGCCTGCCAGTACGTGGTGGCCTGGAACATGTGGGCGCCCGCGTCCACGGTGGCGATGCTGCCCGCCGCGGTCAGCTCGCGGGTCATCTGGGCCACGCGGTGGGGGGCCAGCCCGGGCACCGGGACCTCGAGGGCCGCCAGGCGATCGCGCCGGAGGCGATCCACCTCGGCCACGTCCCAGTCCGCCCGCGCCCCCCGCCCCATGATCCGGGGCGCGAGGTCCTCGAGGATCGCGCCCGGTTCCCCCACGACCTCCAGCGCGGGCGTGAAGTACGCGCCGCCGCCCGGCGCGCGCAGCCCGGGGTCGGCGGCCGGGCAGCGGGTCAGGCTCAGCACCGGCGCGGCGTAGGACCAGCGGCGCGGGATCAGCTCCACCGTGTCGAGGCCGAAGGCGATGATGAGATCCGCGCGCGCGACCAGCGGCTCCTCGAGGGCCCCGCCGGTGAAGATGCCGAGCGCGAGCGGGTGCGGGTCGGGGATGGCCCCCTTGGCCTTGTAGGTGGTCAGCACCGGCGCGGGCAGCGCCTCCGCGAACGCGCGCAGCCACTTGGCGTCGGCGGCCCGGCAGCCGAGACCCGCGAGCACGAGCGGCCGCCGAGCCGCGCGGATCATCTCGGCCGCGCGCTCGACCAGGTCGCCGTCGAGGGTCGCCGGCGGGGTCGGGGCCAGCGAGGTGGCCGCCGGCACCGCGCTCCGGCCCGCCACGTCCGCGGGCAGGTCGAGGTGCACGGGGCCCCGCGGCTCGGCCAGCGCGAGCCGCACCGCGTGGGCCACCCAGTGGGCGGCCGAGTCCACGCCCACCGTGATGCTGCCCTTGGTGATCGGCGCCAGGTGCGCGCCGTGGTCGAGATACTGGTGCGTCGCGAACTCGAGCACACCCGCGGGGTGGCGGTCGCTGATGTAGATCAGGGGGGCGCGGTCGAGCCTCGCGTGGGCCAGCCCGGTCGCGCTGGCGGTCACTCCGGGCCCGAGCGTGGACACCACCACGCCCGGTCGGCCCGTCAGCTCGCCGGTGACCGCGGCCATGATGCACGCGGCCCACTCCTGGTGGCAGAGCACGAAGGGCAGACCGCGGCTGCGCGCCGCCTCCAGCACCTCCAGGTTCGATCCCCCGCCCGGCACGCCGAAGAGGCGGGACACCTCGGCCCGCGCGAGGCCCTCGACGATCAGGTCGGCGACGGTGGGCACGGCGGCTCAGGCGTGCGCCGGCAGCGCCGCTAGCCTCCCGCCAGCCGCCGGAGGACCGGCTCCATGCGCTCGAGCGCCTTCTTGAGGTTGGCCTCCGAGCTCGCGTACGACAGGCGCAGGTACCCCTCGCCGTACTGGCCGAACGCGGAGCCGCCGAGCACCGCCACGCCCGCCTCCTGCAGCAGGGCCTCCGCGATCTCGGCGGACGGGCGCTTGAGCGCCTTCACGTTGGGGAAGACGTAGAAGGCTCCGCGCGGCGAGCGGCAGGAGACGCCGGGCAGGCGGTTGAGCCCCGCCACCAGCACATCGCGCCGCCGCTTGAACTCGGCCACCATCTCGGTCACCGGCGTCTGGTCGCCCTGCAGCGCGGCGATGCCCGCGTGCTGGGTGAACGAGGCGGTGCACGAGTTGGAGTTCACCATGAGCCGCGTCACGTGCTCGGCGAGCGCCACCGGCATCACCCCGTACCCGAGGCGCCAGCCGGTCATCGCGTAGGCCTTGGAGAAGCCGTCGAGGATGATGACCAGGTCCTTCATGCCCGGGAAGCGGGTGATCGACGCGAACTCGCCCTCGTAGAGGAACGCCTTGTAGATCTCGTCGGCGAGCACCGGGATGCGGTAGGTCTTGGCGATCTCGGCGATGCGGCCGAGCTGGTCGACCTCCAGCACCCCGCCGGTCGGGTTCTGGGGCGAGTTGATGATGATCAGCTTGGTCTTGCGCGAGACGCTCTTCTCGAGCACGTCGAGGTCGAAGCCGAAGCCGCTCTCCTCCCGCAGCGGGATCGGCACCGGCTTGCCGCCGACGAAGTTGATGACCGATTCGTAGATGGGGAACCCGGGGTTCGGATGCACCACCTCGTCGCCCGGGTTCACCAGCGCGGTGATCACGAAGTACATGATGGGCTTGGCCCCGGGAGTCACCACGATCTCGTCCGCGGTGACCGGGATGCTCCGCGTGCCCTCCACGTCCTTGACGATGGCCTCGCGCAGCTCGGGCAGCCCCGCGGCGGGCCCGTAGTGGGTGGCCCCGCCGTCGAGCGCCCGCTTGGCCGCCTCGCGGATGTGCTTCGGCGTGTCGAAGTCCGGCTCGCCGATCTCGAGGTGG
>DATFAJ010000438.1:0-3025 GCA_035254745.1 Candidatus Methylomirabilota bacterium
CTGAGACGCGGTCGGCTTCGCCTTCCCGCCGGACTTCTCGTAAGCCTCGACCGCGCGCTTGAGGTCCCGATACTCGGAGCACGTGATGAAGCAAAGCGAGTCGAGCGTCTTCAGGTGCTCCTTGGCGTGGGGCAGGTCGCCGAGCATGAGGTACGCCTCGCCGATGTACTCGTGGGCCCCCTTGTGCTTGGGATCGATGGCGAGCGCCTTCTCGTAGATCGGGATGGCCGCGGTGGGGTTGCCGTTCTTGCGGGTGGCGTAGGCGAGCCAGTTGTAGGCGTCGGCGTTCCTGGCATCGCGCGAGGTCACGCCCTCGAGCAGCGGGATCGCCTTCGCGTACTCGCCCGCCTTGATGGCCTTCACCGCCGCGGTGTACTGGGGATCCTCCGGCTTGGCGGGGGTGCTGGTTCCCTCGCTGCCTCCGCCCCCGGCGGCGCCGGCGATACCGGGCAGCCCGAGCGTGAGCAGCGCGACCGCGAGCGAACTCCCGAGCGCGAATCGACGGAGCGATGTGAGCATGAGCAGGCCCTCCCGGAGCGTCAACCCCCGAGCCCGCGCGATGGTTCCCGGGAGCCTCCGCGGTTGACGCGAGTCGTCACGACGCGCCCGGGCCGGCCGGCGTTGCGGACGCGGGGAACGCTGGTCTATGCTGCTGCCTCGACGGCGGTCGCGCTCGCCCTTCCCGGCATCTCCGGAGGACACGATGGCAGAGACGGTGGCTTGGCCCGACGGCGCCCGGTGCGCCATCATGATGACGTTCGACCTCGATGGCGAGAGCCCGTGGATCCACCGGGACCCCGCGCTGGCGGAGCGGCCGCTCCACATGTCGATGGGCGCCTACGGTCCCAGGACCGGCATGCCGCGCATCCTCGACCTGCTGGACCGCTACGGGATCAAGACCTGCATCTTCATCCCGGGCTGGATCGTGGAGCGCTACCCCGCGCTCTGCGAGGACATCGTCCGCCGCGGTCACGAGGTGGGCCACCACGGCTATCTCCACGAGAAGCCCTTCTTCATGAAGAGCCGCGAGGAAGAGGAGGAGCTGCTGGTCCGGAGCCTCGACATCTTCAAGAAGATCCTGGGGGTGAAGCCGCTCGGCTCGCGCACCCCGTCGGCCGACCCGAGCCGGCACACCATGGAGCTGCTCGCCCACCACGGCTTCGTCTACCACAGCAACGCGCTCGACACCGATCTCCCGTACGCGATCCAGACCAAGCACGGCCCCCTGGTGGAGTTCCCCACCGCGTGGTGCAACAACGACGCGCCGTTCTTCATGTGGAGCTCGGTGCCGCCGGTCGGCAACGGCATCTGGAGCCAGCAGGACGTGTGGGAGATCTGGTCCGAGGAGTTCGAGGGCCTCTACGCCGAGGGCGGCTTCTTCAACTGGCTCGCTCACCCGCAGATCATCGGCCGCACGTCCCGCCTGCGCATGGTCGAGCGGCTCATCCAGCTGATCCTCGGCAAGGGCCGCGTGTGGTGGCCCAGGCCCATCGACCTGGCCCGGTTCTGGCTGCAGAAGAGCCCCACCGCCGGGCGGGCCTGAGGCGCGGCCGGTGGATTCCTCCGCCGGTCGGCTGGCCGGCAAGGTCGCGCTGATCACCGGGGCCGGCCGCGGCTTCGGCCGGGCCATCGCGCTCGCCTTCGCCCGCGAGGGCGCACGGGTGGCCGCCAACTACCTCGGCAGCGAGGCCGGCGCGAAGGAGGTCGTGGCGGAAGCGGGCCGGCTCGGGACGGAGGCGGTCGCCCTGCGCGGCGACGTGGCGCGCGACGACGACGTCCGGCGGCTGATCGGGGCGACCCTCGACCGCTTCGGCCGCGTCGACATCCTCGTCAACAACGCGGGGGTCATGGTGCGCGGCCCGCTGCTGCAGGTGCCGGAGGACCAGTGCCGCCGCATGCTCGACATCAACGTGATGGGCACCCTGCTCTGCAGCCGCCACGCCCTGCCCCCGATGATCGAGCAGAAAGGCGGGCGCATCATCAACCTCTCCTCCCAGCTCGCCCAGCGCGCGGTGGGCGGGGGCGGGTTCGCGGCCTACGCGGCCACCAAGGGCGCCATCGAGTCGCTCACCCGCGCCCTGGCCTCGGAGGTCGGCCAGCACGGCATCACGGTGAACGCGATCGCGCCGGGCGGCATCGAGACCGACATGAGCCGCGACGTGATGACCGAGGAATACCGCGCGCGCCGCCTGGCCGAGCTGCCGCTCCGCCGCTTCGGCCGCGTGGAGGACGTCGCCTACTGCGCGCTCGTCCTGGCCGCCGACGACGCCGGCTATCTCACCGGACAGATCCTCCACCCGAGCGGCGGCTGGGTGTCGGGCTGAGGAGCATCGCATGCGCTATCGCTGGCCCGAGGGCAAGCAGTCCGCCGCGGTCCTGTCCTTCGACTTCGACGCCGAGTCGGGCTTCCTCTTCCGCGAGCCGGAGAAGGCCCGGCGGAGCCTCGGCGATCTCGAGGAGCGCCGCTTCGGCCCGCGCGTGGGCGTCGACCGGATCCTGCGGCTGCTCGACCGGCTGAAGCTCCGGGCGACCTTCTTCATCCCGGGATGGACGGTGGAGCATCACCCCGCCCCGGCCGCGCGCATCCGCGACGCCGGCCACGAGATCGGCGCCCACGGCAACATGCACGAGGCGCTCGGCTTTCTCGACGAGGAGCAGGAAGACCGCGTGATGCGCGAGCAGCTCGCGATCCTGGACTCGCAGCTCGGCGTCCGCCCGGCCGGCTACCGCTCGCCGTCGTGGGACGTCAACGTGTGGACCCCCACGCTCCTCAAGCGCCACGGCTTCCTCTACGACAGCTCGCTGATGGGCAACGACGTGCCCTACGAGGTCGAGACCGGGCAGGGGCCGCTGATCGAGGTGCCGGTGCAGTGGCTGCTCGACGACGCCCCCCTCTTCCGCCACGTGTACGGGGCCACCAACGCGATCGCGGACCCGGGGCGCGTGCTGCAGATGTGGAGCAAGGAGTTCGCGGCCATGCACCGCGAGAACGGCTGCTTCGTGCTGACCTGCCACCCGTTCGTGA
>DATFAJ010000439.1:0-4206 GCA_035254745.1 Candidatus Methylomirabilota bacterium
CCCTGCCCCGGTGGCAAGGGATTGGTCGCACCCCCCGCGTACTGGTAGGTGCAGTCTCCCGAGTGGCAGATGGCGGTGGTCAGGTTCTGGGCCGCGTCGTAGGCGACCGCCAGGATGCTGCCGCGGACCGCGGCCACCGCATTCGGGGTGCGGATCTCGATGGACTCGCCCGGGCGCATGCGCTGCTTGGCCACCGCCAGGACGACCTTGCCGCTCGGCAGGGTGACCACCGCGCGCCCCGGCTCCTCGTTGATCGTGACCTGGGAGAGCTCGCGGACGGTCAGGATCGCCTTGCCCCCGAGCAGCACCCGGACGAGCGAGTTCTCCTCGGTGCTGATGCGGTCGCGCCCGAAGACGTCGTCCTTGAACTTGAGGGCGAGGGGAGCGTTGAGCGCGGACCGCGCCACGCTGGCGCGCCCGTCGAGTGTCGTGACGACGCCGACGGCGTCTGACGTTTGCGCGGCGGCCGGAACCGGATGATGCGCTACGACCAACATCACTGCGAGCACTGCGGCTGCCGTCCACCGTGTCATCGTTGTCCGCCTCCGTACCGACGCGAATGTGTCTCGGCCCGCGACCGAGTGCCTGATTATGCGGGGCGCGTGGGGCGCGCGCAAGGAGAAGCGCGTGCTAGAATCCGCTCCGCGTCGTCGATCCGTCGCGCCGAGAAGGTCGGTCGCGGTCCAGGCGCCGAAAGCGCGCATAAGTTGCGCTCGGCGGCCGGCCTCGCGCGAGGTGATATCATCGGAGCCTGAGCCAACCCACTCATGTTCGACATCGGCCTGCAGGAGCTGGTCCTCATCTTCGTCATCGCCCTCCTCGTGTTCGGGCCGAAGAACCTCCCCCAGCTGGGCCGCTCTCTCGGGCGTGCGATGCGCGAGTTCCGTCGCGCCAGCGACGAGTTCCGCTCCACCATCGAGACCAACCTCAAGATCAACGAGCCGGATCCCCTTCCCGAGCCCCTGGCGACCGTTACTCCCGATCCGGCCCCCATCCCGGTGGCCGCGACGGAAGCCCTGCCCGAGTCGGTGCTGAACCCCTACGACACCCCGGCCATCGCAATGCCGGAGGGGGAGGCGTACGTGGCTCAGCGTGGCGGCAAGCTGTTCCACGGCCGGGAGTGCGGCTGGGCCCGGCGGATCGGGGAGCCGGAGCGTATCTACTTCAAGCGGGTGGCCGAGGCCCGGGAGGCCGGCTTCGCCGCCTGCCCGTCCTGCGAGCCCTGGGAGCCCGCCGGGTAGGCCCCTCTTTTTTTGCTTGCCGGACTCAACGGGTGTTGACTATCATCCTGTTGAGGCTCGACCAAGGGAGGAGTGGCCACGGTGAGAGAGATGACGGATCGGCAGCGCGAGGTACTCGAGTTCATCCGGACGTTCGGCGAGCGGCACGGTGTCCCGCCCACGGTCCGGGAGATCGGCGAGAAGTTCGGGTTCACGGCCCGCGCCGCCTTCGACCACCTGCGGGCTCTCGAGCGGAAGGGCATGCTCGAGCGACGGGTCACCGGCAAGCGGGCGTCCCGGACGCTGATCCTGCCCAGCCACAAGGGGGCCCGGCGGGCGGAGCCGGCGGGGATCCCGGTGGTCGGGCGCATCGCGGCCGGCGCCCCCATCACCGCGGTCGAGAACCACGAGGACACCATTCCGCTCCGGCCGGACTGGCTCGGCACCGGCGGGCAGGACGTGTTCGCGCTGCGGGTGCGCGGCGAGAGCATGATCGGCGCGCATATCGTCGACGGGGATCTCGTGCTCGTGCGGAAGCAGGAGACGGCCGGGAGCGGCGACATCGTGGCCGCCATGCTCGACGGGGAGGCCACCGTGAAGCGCTTCGGGCGGGAGGGTGGCGCGGTGGTGCTGCGGCCGGAGCACCCGACCATGAAGCCCATCGTGGTCGAGCCGGGACGGGGCGACTTCCGCATCCTCGGCAAGGTGGTCGGCATCGTGCGGCAGATGTGACGAGGGAGACGTCAGCAGTGGAAAGGAGCAGGTGATGCGGCGACTGGTGACGGTGACACGAAGCAGGAAGCGGCGCCCGATCACGCGCCGCGACTGGCGGAGCGATGGGCGGCGGCGAGCTCGCTCGCGGGTCTGGGTCGGCGCGCGCGCGCGTACGGTTGCGACCGCCCCCCTTTTTTTGCCGCTGAGCGCTCAACAGGTGAGGAGACCTCGGGCGGCGGAATGGCTCGGGGCGGCGGCGATGCTCCTGGGCGTGCTCTCGTGGGGCGTGCTGGCGGCGCTGCTCGGGGCCTGAGCCCCTGGGCTGCTCACGACGGGTCGCCGCGCTCCCAGGGACGGACCGCGATGAAGAGGGAGAGCAGCTCGCCATCGAGCGCTCCTGCCCGTCGCTCGTGGCCAAGGATGTCGAGCGCGCGCTCCACCGGGACCGCGGGCTTGTAGGGCCGATCGCGCGAGGTCAGGGCGTCGAAGATGTCCGAGATCGTCATCATTCGGGTCTGGACCGGGATTTCCGGGGCGCGCCAGCCCGCGGGGTAGCCGGAGCCGTCGAGCTTCTCGTGATGGGAGCGCGCGATCTCGGGAATGCGCCGCAGCTCCTTGGTCCACGGGATCTGCTTGAGGAACTGGTAGGTGTGGACCACGTGCGACTGGATCTGGCGGTATTCGTCGGGAGTCAGGCTCCCGCGAGGGATCGACAGCACGCGCGCCTCCTCCGGTGTGATGAGGGTCAGCGGCTCATCCAGGTGGTCCGGGAAGACGCGGTCGGCCAGGTCGTGGATCACGGCGGAGACGTCGTCCGGCATCACGGTGGGCTCGTTGGCCGCCGCGACCGCCTTCAGGTGGACGTCGAGGTCGGCGAGGATCGCGGCGAGCTCGGCGTCCCAGGCGGCGAAGCGGTCCGCGACGTCGGCGCGGCCGTGCTGGAGCAGCCAGTCGGTCTTCCGGTGCGCGTGGCGGAGCTCGAGGCCTCGGCGGATGATCTCGCCGCGCTGGCGGATGAGATCGAGATGTCCGGGCGGCAGCTTCTTGGCCTTGACCAGTACGTCTTCGCGCACGCCCACCTTGCCGAAGTCGTGGAGGAGCGAGGCGTAGCGGATCTCCTTCATCTCGTCGCTCGAGAAGCGGATTTCGCGGAAGGGCCCGTGATCGGCCCGGTCGACCGCGACGGCGAGGGCCACCGTGAAGTCGGCCACCCGGAAGGAGTGACCCGAGGTGGTGGGATCGCGCGACTCGATGGCGATGACCGCCGCCTGGACGAAGCCCTCGAACAGGGTCTGGATGGACTGGTACAGGCGGCTGTTCTCGAGCGCGACGGCGGCCTGGGAGGCGAGGGACGCGGCGAGGCTCTGGAACCGCTCGGGATACGGGGTCACGGCGGCGTCGACGACGGCGGGGCTGCCGAGCGTCGCTCCGGGGTCGCGCTTGCAGTTGATGAGCTGGAGCACCCCGATCACGGTGCCCTGGGGTGTCGCCATCGGCACCACCAGCATCGACTTCGTGCGGTAGCCGACCCGCTCGTCGAAGTCCCGGTTGACCTGGAAGCGCGACCCGGCGGGCAGGACGTAGGCATCGTCGAGCTGGAGGATCGACGCAGTGAGCGCCACGTGCCCGGCGACGCTGGCGTCGTCGATCGGCAGGGTGAACTCGGTGAAGGGTACCCGCACCGAGTCGTTCTGGGCGAGCTTGAAGCGGAGCCGCGAGGCTCCGTCCGGCGTCTCCTCCACCAGGTAGATCGAGCCGGCGTCGCTGCAGGTGATCTCGCGCGCCTTGCTCAGGATCAGGGTCAGCAAGGCGTCGGTGTCCCGCTCGGCCGAGAGGCCGACGCCGATCTGGTTGAGCTGCTCGAGCTCGCGCCGGGTGGCCTCGGCCTCGCGGCGGGCCCGCGCGTGGTCGCACGCGTTGCGCAGCGTCATGGCCAGGATCCCCGGCGCGGCCGGCGCGGTCACGTAGGCGTAACAGCCGGCGGGCGGCTCGGCGCCTCGCGCGACCAGGGCCACCACCGGGAGATCGGGCGCGAGCGCCGCCAGCGCGCTCGCCTCGCCGGCGTCATCCGCGGTGAGGTCGAGCAGCAGGACGGCGCCCTCGTCGGGTCCCGGTCGCGGCACGCCGCGCACCGGCAGCGACATCGCCTCGAGATCGCCGGGGAGCGCGGAGAGAAGGAGAGCCGCCGGGGAACCCGCCGGGTACCAGACGACTCGGCGTGGCATGTCACGAGCGTAGGACTCACCTCGGCGGTGTGTCAAGGTTGCTTGAC
>DATFAJ010000440.1:0-4462 GCA_035254745.1 Candidatus Methylomirabilota bacterium
TCATCGCGAGGATGTTGCGGATGTCCACCGCGTGGGCCCCGAGCAGGTCGGCCTGGATGCCCATCAGGTTCCGATCGCGACACGTGAAGTGCATGTTGATGTCGAGCCCGCTCGCGTCGCGGACCAGCATCGCGGTGGGCAACACCGACATCCGGACGCGCCCCAGCGAGCCGTCGTTGATGTCGACGATCTCGACCCCGCGCTCCTTGAGGAGCTTCGCCCCCTGCACCAGCTTCTCGATGTTGTGGCCGCGGGGCGGATCGAGCTCGACCGTCACCGCGAACTCGCGCGCCTCGAGCCGCCGCTGGAGAAGCGTGGGCGGCGCGGCGGTGGCGAGCCCGGTGGGCTCCTCCGCCTCGACCCGGGCCCGGCGCACCGGCTCGACGCGGGCCGCGCTCCGCTGGGGAACCACGCGGTCGAGGGCCTCCCGCATCGCCCGGATGTGCTGCGGCGTCGTTCCGCAGCAGCCGCCGACCATCCGCGCCCCCGCACCGATCATCCGCGCCGCGTAATCGGCCATGTAGCCGGGCGACGACAGGTACATGAGCCGCTCGCCGACCCGGCTCGGCAGACCCGCGTTGGGCTGGATGACGAGGTGGAGGCCTCCGGCCTCCGGCAGCATCTGCTCCAGGATGTCGTAGAGCACGCTCGAGCCGACCGAGCAGTTCGCCCCCACCGCCTGGACGGGCAGCGCGCGGAGCGCGCGGACCACCTCGGCGGCGGAGCGACCGGTGAACGTCACCCCGTCGTCGGTGAAGGCCAGCTCGGCCACGATCGGCAGGTCGGTGATGGCCCGTACCGCCTCGACCGCGAGGCCCATCTCGGTGAGGTCGGAGAACGTCTCGATCACGAACGCGTCGACGCCGCCCTCGAGGAGCCCCTCGGCCTGCTCGCGGAAGGCCAGCCGCGCCTCCTCGGGCTCGATGCTGCCCAGCGGGGCCAGGTACTTGCCGAGGGGCCCGATCGAGCCCAGCACCAGCACGTCGCGGCCCATGCTCTCGCGCACGTCGCGCGCGAGCTTGGCTCCGCGGAGGTTGATCTCCCGCACCCGCGCCTGCAGGCCGTGCACCGCGAGCTTGAAGCGGTTGGCGCCGAAGGTGTTCGTCTCGATCGCGTCCGAGCCGGCCTGGATGTACTCGGCGTGAATGGACTGCACGACCTTGGTCTCGTTGAGGTTCAGCACGTCGAAGCAGGCGTCGAGCGGCACGCCGCGTGCGTAGAGCATGGTACCCATCGCCCCGTCGCAGAGGAGCGGCCGCTCCGCGAGGCGGGTCAGGAGCGGGGAGGGCATGGCTACCGGGGCCCCTCGCGGCGTCGGGCCTCCCCCTGCCCTCGCCCCAGCGGGGAGAGGGAGAGGCGGGGCTCGAGGGCGAGCAGAACCTGGGCCACCACCTGATCGGTGGTGCGCCCGGTGGTGTCGACGGTGAGGTCGGCCTGGCGATAGTAGGGCTCGCGCGCGCGATAGATGGCGGCGACCTCGTCGCGGGTCCGGCCGGCCAGCATCGGGCGCTCGCCCATGCGCCGGGCCCGCTCGTAGAGGACGTCGAAGTCGCCCGCGAGCCACACCACCGTGCCCAGCGCCCGCAGCGCCTCGGGCCGACCCTCGCGGCAGAAGAGCCCACCCCCGGTCGCGATCACGTCCCCCGACTTGAGCGCGAGCAGGCGCACCGCCTCCTCCTCCAGGCCCCGGAAGTAGGCCTCGCCACGGTCGGCGAAGATCTCGGGGATCGAGCGGCCCTCGCGCGCGGTGATCATGTCGTCGGTCTCGACGAAGCAGCGGCCCATCCGCCGGGCGAGGAGGCGCCCCACCGAGGACTTGCCCGCCCCCATGAAGCCGACCAGGATCACGTTGTCGCCCATCAGGTCACCAGCCTATCACCACACCCCCGCGCCCGGCTGCCGCACCGTGACGGCGGCGGCGGCCCGGCGATAGGCGCAATCGCGCATCCAGCACCGCCGGCACTGGGTGAAGTAGTGATCCACCCGCGCCTCGGGCCCGAGGCCGACCAGCCAGCTGATGCTCTTGGCCGGCGTCATGAAGCAGGCCTCGTTGAGCCGTACCCCGATCGGTTCGCCGGGGCAGATCCGGAAGAGCCGCGCCTGCTCCGCGGTGTCCCAGCCCGCGTACCCGGGGCTGATCCGGTTGGTGACCTTGAGCCCCCCGGGGATCGCAGCCTGGCAGAGGAGGTCGTTGGCGTACTCGGCGAGGCTCTCGGCGGCGGCCGAGCCCACACTGTCGAGCATCACCGCGAGGGGGAACTCGCGGGCGTCGAAGAGCTCGCGCACCCGGGTCTCGATGGCCTCGCCCACCGTGCAGATGCCCGCTCCGACCGCCTCGATCGGCCCCCAGAGCCGGCCGATCTGCGGGATGGCGAGCCGCTCGCCGCCCGCTCCGATCAGGTCCGGGCCGCGCTCCTCGACCGCGGTCGCGCGATAGACCAGGCGAGGCGCCATCAGGCGCTCCCCGAGCGCGAGCGCCTCCTCGAAGATGGCGACCACCGCGGCGTCGGGCAGGTCGACGCCCTTCTGGTAGCCCTGGAAGCGGAGGACCTCGTCGCGGTCGATCGAGAGCGGCAGGTCCTCGAGGACGACCGGGGTGCGCGAGAGGAGCGAGAAGGCGGCCGCGGTCACCGCGCGCGGCGGGAGCGCACCACGTCGGCGATGAGGCGGATGTGCTCCGGATTCGATCCGCAGCAGGCCCCCACGATGTTGCACCCCGCGTCGAGCAGCGCCGGGTAGTGCTTGGCCATCGCCTCCGGGCCGAGCTCGTAGGTGGTGCGCCCGCCGGTGGTGATCGGCAGGCCCGCGTTCGGGTAGGCGATGAGCGGCGCGTCGGTGACCTGGCGCATCTCGCGGATGATCACGATGGCCCGGTCGGGGCCGCGCCCGCAGTTCATGCCCACGATGTCCGCGCCCGCGTCCAGGAGCTGCCGGGCCACGTCGGCCGGGCTGTCGCCCCACATGGTGCGGTCACGGTCGTGCAGCTCCTCGTACTGGAAGAACATGGTCGCCATCACCGGCAGGTCCCCCACCGCCTTGCAGGCGCGGATCGCGGCGGCCGCCTCCTGCGGGAACATCATGGTCTCGACCGCGAAGCAGTCCACCCCACCCGCGGCGAGCGCCTCCGCCTGCTCGCGGAAGGTCTCGAGGTACTCCTCGTCGGTGGCCACGTTCTTGCCGACCCCGTAGTCGAGGGGCAGGTAGCTGGTCGGCCCGATCGAGCCGGCCACGTACCCGCCCGGCGGGCTGGCGGCGCGGGCCAGGCGCGCGCCCTTGTCGTTCAGCTCGCGGGTGCGCGCACCCATGTCGTGGCCGTAGCGCTCGTCGTACTCGTGCAGCTTGAGGGCAGTGCCCCCGAAGGTGTTGGTCTCCACGATCTGCGAGCCGGCGTCGAAGTAGCCCCGGTGAATGCCCCGCACCACGTCGGGGTGAGTGTCGTTCCACAGCTCCGGGCAGTCGCCGTTCTCGAGGCCCGCGTCGAAGAGCGCGGTGCCGTAGCCGCCGTCGAAGACCAAACACTCGCCGGCGCGGACGCGCTCCACGATCTCCCAGCCGCGCGCGCGGCGCGTCATCACGCGTTCACCGGCACGCCCAGCAGCTCCTTGGCGCGCACCACCGCGATCGTGGAGTCCTTGGCGTAGCCGTCCGCGCCGATCTCGTCGGCGTAGGCCTGGTTCACCGGCGCGCCCCCGATCATCACCTTCACCCGGTCGCGCAGCCCCGCCTTCTCGAGCGCGTCGATAGTGCGCTTCATGGCCGGCATCGTGGTCGTCATGAGCGCGGAGATGCCGACGATCTGGGCGTCGTGCTCCTTCACCGCGGCCACGAACTTCTCGGGCGCCACGTCCCGGCCGAGGTTGATCACCTTGAAGCCCGCGCCCTCGAGCATCATCGCGACCAGGTTCTTGCCGATGTCGTGGAGGTCTCCCTGCGCGGTGCCGATGACCACCACCCCCAGGTTCTGCCCCGCGCCGCCCGCCTGGGTGATGAGCGGCTTGAGCAGGTCGAGGCCCGCGTACATCGCCCGCGCCGAGAGGAGCACCTGCGGCACGTAGTATTCGTTGCGGCGGAACTTCTCGCCCACCACGTCCATGCCGGGGATGAGGCCGCGGAAGATGAGGTCCTTCGGGTCCATCGACAGCGCGAGGCCCTCCTGGGTCTTGCGGGCCACCGTGTCCTTGTCGCCCAGGATGAGGGCGCGGGCCATCACCGGATAGTCGAAGCCGCTCGCGTCACTCATGGAGCGGCCCGCTTCACCGTGCTGTAGCCCCCCTTCTGCCAGGCGGTCATGCCGCCGATGACGTTGTACCAGTTGGTCAGGCCGGCGCGGCTCAGCGCGCTGATGACCGTGCTCGAGCGCAGCCCGCCCGCGCAGACCACCGCCTTCGGCCGATCGCCCGGGACGAGGTCCTCCCGGGCGAGGGCCTCGCTCATCGGCACGTTGAGCGCGCCCTCGATGTGG
>DATFAJ010000441.1:0-9061 GCA_035254745.1 Candidatus Methylomirabilota bacterium
CGCTCGTTGGCCTGGGTGAACGCGGCCACCGCCTCGAGTACCTTGCCCTGCATGCCCTCGAACTGAGAATTGATCGCCATCACGCTGCTCCTTCCGTTCCGGTCGTTTGAGAACTTCGTGACTGCTCCATGACGGGGATCACGTTAACACGCTGCGTTATAGAGTCAAGGAAAAATTGCCGCACGGCGTTATGGCATCGGATAGCGAGGCTCATCTGAGCGCGCAGGACTTTCAATATAACTACCAAATAATAAAGCGATTTATGTTGTCTGTCTGGATGGGTCTGTTTGCCCGGCTTGGCCTTCCGTAGTAGGCTCCGAGCGTGAACGGCCGCGGCGCATCGGCAGCGAGGCGACCGCCACGCCAGCGACGCCTCGCGCTGCTCGTGCTGCTGGCGGCGGTGGCCCTGGCGGCGGCGGCCATTCCCTTTCGCGCCACGTGGTGGGGCGGCTGGATCCTGGCGATCGCCGAGGCGGGCATCGTCGGCGGGCTCGCCGACTGGTTCGCGGTGACCGCGCTCTTCCGGCACCCCCTCGGGCTGCCCATCCCCCACACCGCGATCATCCCCGCCAACTGGGAGCTGATGGCGGAGCGCGTGGGGGTGATGGTGGGCGATCGCGTGCTCACCAAGGACTACGTCCGGCGCGAGGTCGCGCGCTTCGACCTGGCCGATCTCCTCGCGCGCGGCGCCGAGCGCCTGCGACCCGCCGATCTCGAGTCGGCGGTGCGCGCGGTCGCTCGCTGGGCCGCGGAGCAGGTCAGCCCGGCGGGGACCAGCGACCTGGCCGGCTGGCTGACCCGGCTGGCGCAAGCGAGCCCGATCGCGCCGGTGCTCGCCACCGCGCTCGAGATCGCGCGCAAGCAGGGCTGGGATCAGCGGTTGATCGAGGCGATGGCCGAGGCGCTGATCGACGCGCTCGACCGCCCGGACTTCCGCACCACGGTCGGTGACCTGGTCGACGACGTGCTGGCCGGGTACCGGGCCCAGATGAGCCTGTACCCGCGCGTCCTCATCGGCCTCGCCACCACCCTCGGGCTCATCGATCGCGAGCGGCTCGTCTCCTCGCTCCACGACGCCCTCAAGAAGATCGCCGGCGATCCGGACGACCCGCTGCGGGTGCGCCTGACCGAGACGCTGGCCACCCTCCCCGGCCGCCTGCGGTCCGACCCGGAGCTGGCCGCCCGCCTCGAGGCCGCGAAGGAAGAGCTGCTGGCGACCCCCGCCCTCGCCCGGCTGGTCGAGCGCGTCGCGGACGGGCTCCGCCGGACCGTGATCGCGGACCTGCAGAGCGAGTCCTCCGAGGTGGTCGGCTGGATCACCGCGCGGCTCGATCGGGCCCGGCTCGCGCTCGCCGAGGACGCGGCGCTGCGGCAGGAGCTTGACCGGTGGCTGAAGGAGCGGGTCACCGAGGTGGTCGACCGCTATCACGATCGGATCGCGCGGTTCATCGAGCGCGGCGTGCACGCCCTCGGGCCGGAGGGCGCGGTGCGGCTGATCGAGGAGCACGCGGGAGACGACCTGCAGTACATCCGGGTCAACGGCACGGTGGTGGGTGGCCTCGCGGGCGGAGGCCTCTACGCGATCCACCTCCTGCTCGAGCTGCTCCTCCGCTGACGACCGCTCTTCAGCCGGTCGCCCACACGTCGACCAGGTAGCGCCCCTCGGCCGCGAGCCGGTCGAGCCAGGCGGGCGCGGTGCGCTCGTCGGCGCCGGTCTCCTCGCGATGGACGGCCGCGAAAGCCCGGCGCACGTCGGGCGCCATGTGGGTGGCGCGCCGCAGACATAGACGATGGCCCCCTGCTCGTGAACTGGACGGGGCGAGGAAACGACCGGACCGCGGACGGCTGCGGGCCGCTCATGGGGAACGCTAGTATAGGGGCCATGGACGTCCTGGTCGAGACCCGACGCGGGCGCGTGCGCGGCCTGGCCGAGGGAGACCTCGCGGTCTTCCGCGGGATCCCCTACGCGCGGCCACCGATCGGCCCGCGGCGCTTCGGCCCGCCGGAGCCCGCCGAGTCGTGGACCGGCACCCGCGACGCGACCCGCTTCGCGCCCTCGGCGTCGCAGAACGGCGCGCTCATCGGCCCGATCATGAGCCTGGGCATCGGTCGCACCAGCGAGGACTGTCTCTACCTCAATGTGTGGACGCCCGCGGCCGACCGGCGGCGCCGGCCGGTCCTGGTGTGGATCCACGGCGGGGCGTTCGTGCTCGGGGCGGGCTCCCAGATGCTCTACGACGGGGCGGCCCTGGCCCGCCGGGGAGACGTCGTGGTCGTGACCATCAACTACCGGCTCGGTGCCTTCGGCTTCCTCCGGCTGCGCGACCGGTTCGGGCAGCGACTGCCCGCCACCGGCAACGAGGGCCTGCTCGATCAGCTCGCCGCCCTCGAATGGGTGCGCGACGAGATCGAGGCCTTCGGCGGCGACCCGGGACAGGTCACGATCTTCGGCGAGTCCGCCGGCTCGATGAGCTGCGCCACCCTGCTCGGGCTCCCCCGCGCCCACGGCCTCTTCCACCGCGCGATCCTTCAGTCCGGCGGCGCCAACTTCGTGTGGCCTCGCGAGATCGCGAGCCGCCTCTCGGAGCACGTCCTCGACGAGCTCGGGGTCGACTCCCCGGAGGCGCTCCAGGCCCTCGGCACCGACCACATCCTGGCCGTCCAGCGCCGGTTCTTCGGCGACCTGCTCCTGGGCGAGGATCACGTGCTGGGCGGTCTCTCCCCCGCCGGCCAGCGCGTCGCGGGCGCGATGTTCCTGGGGCTATCGCTGGCGCAGCGCCGGTTCGGTCGCATCGCCGCCCCCCTTGCGCGCGGCCTCGTCGACGTGCTCAAGCGGCGCGGGCGACGACGGGCGGGCGGGCCATCCGGGGCGATGGCGCCGCTGCGCGGGTTGCGCACCCAGGGCCTGCCCTTCCAGCCGGTGGTGGATGGCGAGGTGATCCCGGGCGATCCGCTCGCGGTCATCGGCGCCGGCGGGGCGCGTCACGTTCCCCTCCTGATCGGCACCAATCTCGACGAGTCGAAGCTCTTCGCTCCGCTCGATCCGGAGGCCGCGAGCCTCGACGAGGCCGGCCTAGTGGCGCGCTGCGAGGAGGCGATCGGGGCCGGGCGCGCCGGCGCCGCCGGCCTCGGGAGGCGGGCGGTCGAGGTCTACCGTGCGGCGCGGGCGGCGCGCGGCGAGCGGGTCGAGCCCGGGGAGCTCTGGTTCGCCATCGAGACCGACCGGACGATGCGCCATCCTGCGATGAGCCTGGCTGCGCGGCAGGCCGCGCACCAGCCGCAGACCTACGCCTACCTGTTCACCTGGCCCTCACCGGTGCTGGGCGGCATGCTCGGCTCGTGTCATGCGCTCGACCTGCCCTTCGTCTTCGGCACGCTCGAGCACCGGCTGCTTCGCCCGCTCGTCGGCCGGGGCCCCGAGGCCGTGGCGCTGGCCGAGCGCATCCAGGACGCCTGGGTCGCGTTCGCGCGCACCGGCCGGCCGGCGCATCCCGGCATCGGGGACTGGCCGGGCTACGACGGCGCAAACCGACGCACCATGATCCTCGACCGGCGCTGCCGGGTGGAGGCGGCTCCGCGGGAGCCGGAGCGCGCGTTCTGGGAGACGGTGGACCGGGTGGCGGGACGCCCGCCGAGCTAGCGGCCGGGTCGCGCGCTCAGGCGGCGGAGTGGCCGCCGTCCAGGAAGAGCGTCTGCCCGGTCATGAAATCCGACGCGGCGGAGGCCAGGTAGACCACCAGCGGCCCGATCTCGTCGAGCCGTCCGGTGCGTCGGGCCGGGATGTCCCGCAGGAGCCGCTCCCGGACGCGGGGATCGCCGAAGGCGTCCGCGTTCATGTCGGTGACGAACCAGCCGGGCGCGATCGCGTTGACCTGGATGGAGTGGCGGGCCCACTCCACGGCCAGGGCCCGCGTGAAACCCGTGATCCCACTCTTGGACGCCGAGTAGACACTGTAGCCGGGCAGCCCCACCTGCGCGAGCATGGAGGCGACGTTGACGATCTTGCCGGACTTCTGGGCGATCAGGTGCGCCGCGGCGGCCCGGCAGCCGTTGAAGGCGCCGATCAGGTTGACCTCGAGGACGGCCCGGAAGTCCTCGGGCGACATCTGGGCGAGCGGAGCCACCCGCGCGATCCCCGAGTTGTTGACGACGACGTGAAGCCCCCCCAGCTCGGTCACCGTGCGCTCCACGAGCGCCTCAACCTGAGCGTAGACGGTCACGTCGGTCGCGACCGCGAGGGCCCGGCGACCGGTGGCCGCGACCAGGCGCGCGGTCTCCTCGAGATCGGGCTGCGAGCGCGCGGCCAGCGCCACGTCGGCGCCGGCCTCCGCGAGCGCGACCGCCATCGCGCGTCCCAGGCCTCGGCTCGCTCCGGTGACGATGGCGATCCGGCCGTCGAGCCGCATCGTTGCGAGAACGCCGCTATCGGTAGAGGGAATCGAGCAGCTCCCGGTGCTTGTCGGTGATGATGCGCCGCTTGACCTTGAGCGTCGGGGTCAGGAGCCCGTTCTCGACCGTGAAGTCGCCGGGCAGGATCGTGAACTTCTTGACCTTCGCGTAGGACTGCAGCTCGGCGTTCCGCTCCTCCACGATGCGCGAGACCCGCTCGACCACCTTGGGGTTCCGGGCCAGCGAGGACGGATCGGTGTCGAGGATGCCCTGGGCCCGGGCGAACTTGGCGAGCTCCTCCGGGTTCAGGGTGAGGAGAGCCACCGGATAGGGTCGCTTGTCCCCGTAGACCATCGCCTGGCTGATGAACGGATCGCCCTTGAGCAGGTTCTCGATGTTCTGGGGCGCGATGTTCATGCCGCCCGCGGTGACGATGAGGTCCTTCTTCCGATCGGTGATGAAGAGGAACCCGTCCTCGTCGAGCCGGCCGATGTCGCCGGTGGCGAACCAGCCGTCGGGCAGGAAGACCTCCGCGGTCGCCTCCGGCTTCTTGAAGTAGCCCTTGGCGATGTTGGGCCCGCGCCCCAGGATCTCGCCGTCGGGCGCGATCTTGATCTCGATGCCCGGCTGCGCCTGCCCGACCGAGCCGAACTTGAAGTGCTCCAGCCGGTTGAACGTGAGCGACGGACAGGTCTCGGTGAGGCCGTAGCCCTCCAGGATCAGGATGCCGGCCGCGTGGAAGAACTCGGCGATCTCCTTGGAGAGCGGGGCACCGCCCGAGACCGCGAAGCGGAGGCGGCCGCCGAGGGCCTCGTGGAGCTTCGAGAACACCAGCGCGTGGGCGATGCGGTGCTTCAGGGCCAGCGGGGCGGGGACCGGCTGGCGCGCCTGCTGCCGCCTCGACACCTCGCGGCCCACTCCGATCGCCCAGTTGAAGATCCGGCGCTTGATCGGCGAGCCCGCCTCCGCCTTGGCGAGCACGCCCGCGTAGACCTTCTCGAACACGCGGGGCACGCTGCAGATGAAGTGCGGCTTCACCTCGGGCAGGTTCTCGCGGAGCTTGTCGATGCTCTCCGCGAACGCGGTGGTGAGCCCCCGGTGCACCCCGATGAACGACTCGAGGCGCGCGAAGGAGTGCGCGAGCGGCAGGAAGAGGAGATGGGTGTCGCCGTCCTGGATGCCCGACATCCTGGCCGCGGACGCGAGCGTGGCCATGTGATTGCCGTGAGTCTGCACCACGCCCTTGGGCGGCCCGGTCGTCCCCGACGTGTACACGATGGTGGCGATGTCGTCCGGGCCGACCGCGGCGACCCGGTCGGCCAGCTCGGTCCGGAGGCGATCGAGATTGTCGCGGCCAAGCCGCCGGAGCCCCTCCCAGGTCATGATGTGCGACGACGGCTCGCCCTGATAGTCGTGCATGACCACGATCTGCTCGAGCCCTTCCATCTTCCCCTGCACCTCGAGGACCTTGGCGAGCTGCGCGGGGTCCTCCACGAACAGGGTCTTCACGCCCGCGTCGTTGACGATGTACTGGATCAGGTCCGGCGGGTAGGTCGGATAGATCGGAATGGTGCGGCAGCCCGCGGAGAAGGTCGCGAAGTCGGCCTGCACCCACTCGGCGCGGCTCGCGGAGAGGATACCGACCGCGTCGTCCCGGCGGCGGCCGAGCGCGAGGAGGCCGGTGGCCAGCTCGCGCACGATCTCTCCGACCTGACGCCAGCTGCGGGTGCGCCAGGCCCCGCCCTCCTTCCACTGCTGCGCCGGTCGGTCGCCGTCCTTCTCCACCCGGTGCCAGAACATGCTCGCCAGCGTCACGTGGGCCATGGTCGCCTCCTCACGTCTGGGTGCGGAGCTCTTTGCGCAGGATCTTGCCGATCGGGCTCTTGGGCAGCGACTCCACGAAGCGGATCTGCTTCGGGCACTTGAAGCGGGCGAGTCGTCCCTCGCAGAACGCGCCGATCTCCTCCGCGGACGCGCGCTCGCCGCTCCGGAGCACCACGAACGCGAGCACGTCCTCTCCCATGAGCGGGTCCTTCATGCCGACCACCGCGGCCTCCGCCACCTTGGGGTGAGCGTAGAGCACCTCCTCGACCTCGCGCGGGTAGATGTTGAAGCCACCGCGGATGATGAGGTCCTTCTTGCGCTCCACGATGAACAGGAACCCATCGTCGTCGAGCCGTCCCATGTCCCCGGTGTGCAGCCATCCGGCCCGCACCGTCCGTGCCGTCTCCTCCGGATTGCGGTAGTAGCCGACCATGACGTTCCGCCCCCGGACGCACACCTCGCCCAGCTCGCCGGCGGGCAGCGGTCGGTCCAGATCGTCCTGGATCGAGATCTCGACTCCGGGGATCGCGCGGCCCACCGAGCCGATCCGGCGCGGGCCGGAGAGGCGGTGGGCCGACACCACCGGTGAGGCCTCGGTGAGCCCGTAGCCCTCCAAGATCCGGCCGCCGAACTTCCGCTCGAACGGCTCCACGATCTCGACCGGCAGTGGAGCCGCTCCGGAGCCCCAGACCCGCATCGAGCGGGTATCGAAGCGGTCGGCCTCCGGGTAGTTGAGCAGGTAGATCAGCATCGTGGGCACCGCCGACATCGAGGCCGCCCGGAACTCCTGGATGGTCTGCAGGACCGCCTCCGGGTTGAACCACCGCAGCAGCGCGGCCCGCGAGCCCAGGATGTGGCCCGCGTTCATGACGGTGAGCCCGTAGGAGTGCGACAGCGGCAGGACCGCCACCGCCCAGTCCTCGCGCCCGAGATCGTTGAGCGAAGCGGCCGCCCGCGCGTTGGACTCGAGGTTGTCGTGAGAGAGGGCCACGCCCTTGGGTACCCCGGTGGTCCCCGAGGTGTAGAGGATCACCGCGAGGTCATCGGGGCGGCGATCCACGGTGGGGAAGGCGTCCGGCTCCCCCGCTCTCTCGGCGGCCAGCGAGCGGGTCCGGCCGTCTCCGTCGCCATCCACGAGGAGGACGTGCTGGAGCGTGGGCAGGACGCCGATCTGCGCCTCGACCTTCCAGAGCATGTCGGCGGCGGTGATCACCACCTTCGCCTCGGAATCGGCCAGGATGTGGCCGACCTCTCGATCGCCCAGCAGGAAGATGACCGGCACGATGACGCCCCCGCACTTGAGGATGGCCGCGTAGCTCTGGGTCACCTCTGGGCAGTTCGGAAGCATCACCACCACGCGATCGCCGACGCCGACGCCCAGGCGACGGAGGGCGTGGGCCAGCCGGCACGCCTCCCGCTGCTGGTCCAGGTTGGTGTAGCGGTGCCCTTCGAACGCCAGGGCGACGTACTCGCCGTACTTGTCGAGGCTCTCTTCCGCCAGATGGGCGAGAGACATCGTCAGATCACCAGTTCGCGATGAGTTTCAAGAGGTTACCCGTATAGCACGAGCGTCGTAACGCGACGCGATAAAACGCTTGACCCTGATGGCGCACCGCGTTATCCTCAATCGTGTCGTGATCCAATCGACATCCAGGAGCGAGACGATGACCAACCCGATGCAGATGAGCGAGCTGATGGCCGAGCTGACCGGCCGCACCGTCGAGGCCTTCTCCCTGTGGGCCGACGCCAACCAGAAGGTCCTCCGGGAGCTGGTGGATCTCTCCGCGAGTACCGCGAAGGAGGGCGTGCGCCTGTACGCCGAGATCCAGTCCTCGGCCCTCGAGGCAGCCAAGCACGGCCAGGCCTACCTGCTGCGCCGCCAGGACACGATGCAGGACGCGCCTCGCGATCCGCTCGGGGCCTACCAGAAGGGCGCGCTCGAGGCGGTGGAGAGCGCGCAGAAGACGTTCCGGCTCTTCGAGGGCACCGCGCAGGCGGTGACCCGGTCCGCGGAGCGCCTCCAGGTGACCACCGAGCACGCCGGGCAGGAGATCCAGGCCACGTTCGCCCAGCTCGCCGGCAAGGTGCAGTCGCTCTACACTCCGCTCGCCTGAGCCACCGGAGTACGAGTCGGGTCGCGCGGGGTGGGTCGCCCGACCCGGCCCGCGCGGCTACTTCTCGCGCTTCTTCTCGAGCCGCTCTTCCAGCGCGCGCAGCTGCTCGCGCAGCACCGAGACCTCCTCGCGGAGCACGTCGGCCTCCGCGGTGTCGGCGCGCTTCTCCGGCTTCGTGGGCTCGGCCGCGGGCGACGCGACCGTCTGCCACCCGGCGCGCGAGGCCCACTCCCGCAGCACGCGATCTGCCTCGCGCTGACTGGTCATGAGTCCCTCGAGGCTCGAGCGGAGCGACTTCTGCACGAAGTCCTGCCACGCCTCCCCGTGCTTGATGAGCTGGTGCAGGAACGCGGTGGGCAGCGTCGCGCGATGATTCCGCTCGTTCTCGAGGATGATCTGCGCGAGGGTGACCGACGTGAGGTCCTCGCCGGTCGACACGTCCACGACCGAGATCTCCCGGCCGGCCCGGATTAGCTCCTCGAGCTCCTCGAGCGTGACGTAGCGGCTCTCCTGCGTGTCGTACAGCTTGCGATTGGAGTAGCGCTTGATGACGTACGCCATGATCGAAGTCAGTTTAGCACCGCGGTCTAGCCCCGACAAGGCGCGCCCGCCTCGCGCGACGGAACCGCGAGCGGGCGACGACGATCGGCTACTTCGGAGTCGGCCGCGAGGGCACGACGATGGTCGCGGCGGAGAGCGCGGAGAGGCCGAGCATGCCCATGACCGTGGCGCCC
>DATFAJ010000442.1:0-7110 GCA_035254745.1 Candidatus Methylomirabilota bacterium
AGGAGGCCTTCGACCTCATGCTCGAGCACGCCTCGCAGGTGGGCGCCAACGCGGTGGTGGCGATGCGCTACGACGCCAACGACGTGGCGGCCGGGGTGACCGAGGTGCTCGCCTACGGCACCGCGGTGGTGATCGAGCCGGCGGCGCGCTAGCCCCTGGCCTCCATCGCGCGGGCGGGACTATACTCTCGGGCGCGGGAGCCAATACATAAGGAGGGGCGGACATGGTCACCGATCGCCGGGGTTTCCTGAAGAGCACGATGGCGGGCGCGCTGGCCGCGACCGCCGCGGTGGGAGCGAGGCGGGCCGAGGCCCAGGCCTCGAAGGTCAAGCCGGGGGCCCGCGACGTGCTCCTGGTCGTGGACGTGCAGAACGACTTCATCCCGGGCGGGGCCCTGGCCGTGAAGGAAGGCGACGCGATCGTGCCGCTCGTGAACCAGCTCGCGGCCGGCTTCGAGCACGTGATCCTCACGCAGGACTGGCACACCCCGGGCCACGTCTCCTTCGCCTCCGCCCACCCCGGCAAGAAGCCCTTCGAGACCATCACGCTCGGCTACGGCACCCAGGTGCTGTGGCCGGACCACTGCGTGCAGGGCACGCCGGGCGCCGATCTCCACAAGGACCTCCGGATCCCGCACGCCGAGCTGATCATCCGCAAGGGCTACCGCAAGCAGATGGACTCCTACTCGGCCTTCTTCGAGGCCGACGGCAAGACCACCACCGGCCTCGCCGGCTACGTCAAGGACCGCGGCTTCCGCCAGGTGTACCTGGTCGGGCTCGCGACCGACTTCTGCGTCTGCTGGTCGGCGCTCGACGCCCGCAAGGTGGGCCTGGGCGCCTCGGTGATCGAGGATGCCTGCCGCGGCATCGACACCAACGGCTCGCTCGGGAAGGCCTGGGAGCAGATGACCAAGGCGGGGGTGAAGCGCATTCGCTCCTCGGACATCGCGGTCTAGCACGCCGTGACGGGCCGCCGGGCCGGGGTCCGTTCACCGCTCCTGGCCGGGACGCCGCCCGACCGCATGGACCGCTTCTATTCGGTGGTTCATGCGGTTAGCCGATTCTGGCTCTGGTTCTTCTTCAAGGACGTGGCGGTGGTCCGGGCGGATCGGGTCCCGGCCGGCGGCCCGGTCCTGCTCTGCATCAACCACCCCAACAACCTCATCGACTCCCTGCTCGTGGGAGGCGTCCTCTCGAGGAAGGTCCACTACCTGGCCACCGCCGCCCTGTTCCGGAATCCGCTGGTGGCGCGCTTCCTCGCCGCCTGCGGCGCCATCCCGGTCTATCGCAAGCAGGACGACCCGACCAAGATGGACAAGAACGTCGACGCCTTCGCCGCGTGCTTCCGGGCGCTCGAGGCCGGGCGGCTCGTCGGCATCTACCCGGAGGGCACGACCCACTCCGAGAGCCGGGTGCAGCGGATCAAGACCGGCGCCGCCCGCATCGCGCTGGAGTACGAGACCTCCGGCCGGGGGGCCTCCCTCATCCTGATCCCGGTCGGGCTCAGCTTCGACGCCCGCAAGTCGTTCCGGGGCCGCGTGCGCGTCTCCTTCGGCGAGCCGATCCCGATGGCCCCCTACGCGGCGGCCCATCGCGACGATCCGGCCCGCGCGGTGGAGGCCCTGACCACCGCGATCCAGTGGGGCATGGAGGCCGAGATCCTCCACGTGGCCCGCCCCGAGCGCCAGGATCTCATCCGGGCGGTGGAGCAGATCTACCGGAGCGACCTGATCCGCGAGCTGCAGGACGAGCGCGGGCTGGGCGGGCGGCAGATCGACCCGCTCCGGCTCTCCCAGGCCATCGCCGACGCGGTCGCCCACTTCGAGGAGCGCGATCCCGAACGGGTGGAGCGGCTCTGGGCCGGCGTGCAGCACTATCGCGGGCTGCTGTCCGCCTACCGGGTGCGCGACCAGGCGGTGCGGGCGCGCGCGGAGGCCGGGCGCGGGCGCGCCCGCCTGCGTCGCTCGTGGGAGGCCTCCCTCGGCCTGCCGTTCTTCGCCTACGGCCTGGCCGTCAACGGCCTGCCCTACCTGCTCCCGCGCCTGATCGCCCACCGCACCGCGCGCAAGGAGACCGACTACGCGACCACGCGGCTGCTGGCCAGCATCGTGGCGTTCCCGCTCTTCTGGGCGCTCGAGATCTGGATCGTGTGGCGCCTCGCGGGGCCCGGCTGGGCGCTCGGGTTCGCGGCCTCGCTGCCGATGAGCGGGCTGCTCGCCTATCGCTATCTCGGCGGGGTGGGCCGGCTGCAGAATCAGCTCCGCTTCGGCTGGCTCTCGCTCACCCACCGTCACTTCGCCACCCGGCTGCTCGACGAGCGGCAGGCCCTGGTGGCCGAGCTCGAGCGGGCCAAGGACGACTACCTGCGGGCCACCCGGGGCAGCAGCTTTTGACCGTCCATCGGCTGGAGGAGCTGTCCACGCCGGGGCTCGACGCGCTCGACCGCGAGCGGACCGTGGTGATCCTCTCGGTGAGCCCGCTCGAGACGCACGGCCCCCACCTGCCCCTCGGGGTCGACGCCTTCACCGCGCGGTACTTCTCGGAGGCGATCGCCGAGCGCGTCGTCGCGAGCCGGCCGGGATGGGCGGTGGTGCTCGCCCCCACGCTGCACCTGGGCTCCTTCACCTTCGACACGGTCGGCACGGTCCGGGTCCGGCAGAGGGTAGTTCGGGACGTGGTGGTCGACTACGGGCGCGCGCTGGCCCGCGCGGGGTTCCGCCACATCCTGGTCTCGAACGGTCACGGCGGGCCCGGGCATCTGGTCGCCCTCGAGGAGGCGGCGGCCATCGTCTCGCGCCGCCACCGCGTCACCATGGCCTCGTTCACCGGCCACCTCGCGTGGGAGTTCCTGCGCGGCCGCCTGCTGCCCCGCATCGAGGCGGGCCTGGGCCGGCCCCTGTCGCCTGTCGAGCGCGAGGCCTTCGCCGAGGACGCGCACGGCGGCTGGTGGGAGACCTCGATCATGCTGGCCCTGCGGCCCGACCTGGTCGACGACGGCTACCGCACGCTGCCCGCCGCCCGCTACTCGCTGCGCGAGCGGCTCGTCCCGAACTATCCGCTGCGCCGCGGCGGCCGGGGCTACGTGGGGCACCCGGCGCTGGCCGACCCGGCCTTCGCGCACGCGACCACCGAGGTGCTCCTCGCGGAGGCCATGACCGTGGTCGACGGCCTGCTCGACGGCCGGATCCGGCCGTCCGAGCGGCGCTCGCCCTTCTTCGTCATCCCGTTCTTTCGCACCAACTTCCGCCGGGTGGCGGGAGCCGTCGCGGCCGCGGGGGCCGTCCTGGCCGGCTGGTGGATCTTCCGCTGACAAAGGAGACGCCGATGAAAGCCTACGTGCTGATCGAGACCGCGGCCGGCAAGACCAAGAACGTCAAGAAGGCGCTCGCCAAGATCAAGAGCACCCGCGCGACGGTGGCCGCGATGGACGCCGTCACCGGGCCCTACGACTTCATCGCGATCGTGGACGGCCAGACCCTCGACGCCATCGGCAGCCTCGTCACCGACTCCATCGGGGTGATCGACGGGGTGACGCGCACCACCACCTGCGTGGCGGTGACGGTCGGCTGATGCCCGGATCGAGCCGGGGCCCGGTGGTGGCCTGCGCCGCCTACGCGGGCGGCCGCCGGGTCGCCGACGTGGCGATCGAGGACATCAGCGAGGTCCTGACCCAGGACGACCGCTTCGTCTGGATCGGCCTCTACGAGCCCGACGAGCCCCTGCTCAAGGAGGTGCAGGCCGAGTTCGGCCTGCACGACCTCGCCATCGAGGACGCCCACCTGGCCCACCAGCGGCCCAAGCTCGAGCGCTACGGCGACTCGCTCTTCATCGCGCTCCGCACCGCCCAGCCGGACCGCGAGCGGGGGCGCATCGCCTTCGGGGAGACCCACCTGTTCGTCGGCACCCGCTACGTGGTCTCGGTCCGGCACGGAGCCTCGCTCTCCTACGCCGACGTCCGCACCCGCTGCGAGGCGGCCCCGCAGCTCCTCGCCAAGGGCCCGGGCTTCGTGCTGCACGCGATCATGGACTTCGTGGTGGACCAGTACTTCCCGATCGTGGACTCGCTCGAGGACGACCTCGAGGCGCTCGAGGCCGACATCTTCGGCGAGGCCATCAGCCGCGACACCACCATGCGCATCTACAACCTCAAGCGCGACCTCCTCGAGATCAAGCGCGGGGTCTCGCCGCTCGTCGACATCTGCAACCGGCTGATGCGCACCGACCTCGACCTCATCCCGGACGACGCCCGGCCCTACTTCCGGGACGTCTACGACCACGCGATCCGCCTGAGCGAGAAGGTGGACGGGCTGCGCGAGCTGCTCGGCACCGCGCTCGAGGCCAACCTCTCGCTCACCACCATCGCCCAGAACGAGGCCACCAAGCGGATCACCGGGTGGGCCGCCATCTTCGCGATCCCCACCATGATCGCCGGCATCTACGGCATGAACTTCGAGTTCATGCCCGAGCTGCGGTGGCGGTGGGGCTACCCGGTGGTCATGACCGTCACCGTCTTCCTCTGCGGGCTCCTCTACTACCGCTTCAAGCGCTCCGGCTGGCTCTGATAGAATCACCGCGGCCATGCGCGTCCTCGTGATGGGCGGCACCGAGTTCATCAGCCTCCACCTGCTGCGGGCCCTGCAGGCCCGCGGCCACGAGGTCACCGTCTTCAACCGCGGCCGCCAGCCCGATCGCCTGCCCGCCGGCGTCGCGCTGATCGCGGGCGACCGCAAGGACCACGCGGGCCTGCGCGCGCGGCTCGCGGGCCGCCGCTTCGACGCGGTCTACGACGTCACCTACGCGCCGACCCTGGGCGAGGACGTGGCCGCGCTGGTCGACGCCCTCGCCGGCGCGCCCCACGTGATCTTCGTCTCGACCTGCCGGGTCTACGACCACGCGCTGCCGATTCCCTACTCGGAGGAGACCGCGCGCGGGCTCTACTGGGGCGACTACGCGCGGCACAAGATCGGCGGCGAGGACGTGCTGCTCGAGCGCCACCGCCGGACCGGCCTGCCGGTGACCATCGTGCGGCCGACCCACGTGATGGGCCCGCTCAACACCCGCAACAACGAAACCTTCTTCATGGACCGCATCCACCGCGGGCGGCCGGTGCTGGTGCCCGGGCACGGCGGCTGGCTGCGCCAGTTCGGTCACGTCGAGGACCTCGCGGAGGTCATGGCGGGCCTGCTCGGCAACGAGCGCGCCCACGGCCAGGCCTACAACGTCATGGGCGAGGACGTGGTGAGCCAGGTCGGCTTCGTGGAGCTGATCGCGGAGGCGATGGGCCGCCCGGTCACCCTCCGCCACTTCGATCCCGCGCTCCTCAAGGCCTTCGACAAGCCGGGCCCGGTCTTCGGCCAGAACCTGGTCTACGACTGCCACGCCGTCCACACCACCACCAAGCTGCGCGCCGAGCTCGGGATGAGGCCGCGCTACACCCTGCACGGCGGCCTGGTGCAGACGTGGCAGTGGTACCGCGCCCAGGGGCTGGCGGACCGCGCGGTCGACTTCTCCTTCGAGGACCGGCTGCTCTCCAAGATCGGCGCGTGACCCGGCGCATCCTGGTGTACCACCCGGAGCCGGCGGACACCCGCGCCTACGCGGGCCTGATCCGGCTCCCCTCGCGAAAGTGGTCGGTGGCCGCGGCGGTCACGCTCGAGGCCGCGATCGCGGGTGCCCCCGAGGCCGAGATCCTCTACTGCTGGCGGCCGCCGCGCGCGCTCCTGGCCGCCGCGACGCGCCTGCGCTGGATCCAGTGCATGGGCGCCGGCGTCGAGCAGCTCCTGGTGCCGGAGGTCTCTCCGCGCGTGGCGATCACGCGGGTCGCCGGCATCTTCGGGCCGTGGATGGCCGAGTACGCGCTCGGCTGGTGCCTCTGGGTCACCCAGCGCATGGACCGCTTCCGCGCCGATCAGCAGGCGCGGCGGTGGGCGCCGGTCGACCCGATCCCGCTGCGGGGGCAGACCCTCTGCGTGGTGGGCCTGGGCGACATCGGCGCGCGCATCGCCCGCACCGGGCGGGCGCTCGGCATGCGCGTGCTCGGCGTCTCGCGGAGCGGTTGCGCCGTTGCCGGGGTGGAGCGCGTGTTCCGCCCGCGCGCGCTCCCGGCCGCGCTCCGCCTCGCCGACTTCGTGGTGCTGACCCTGCCGCTGAGCGCGGCCACCCGCGGCCTGCTCGGGCCCCCCGCGCTCGCGGCCATGAAGCCCTCGGCGTGGCTCGTCAACGTGGCGCGGGGCCCGATCGTGGACGAGCCGGCCCTCGTCGACGCGCTCCGGGCCCGCCGCATCGGCGGCGCGATCCTCGACGTCTTCGACACCGAGCCTCTGCCCGCCGAGCACCCGCTGTGGGCCCTCGACAACGTGGTGATCACCCCGCACGTCTCGGGGCCCAGCACCCCGCGCGAGATCGCCCCGATCTTCGCCGACAATCTCCGCCGCTACCTCGCCGGCCGGCCGCTCCGGCACGCGGTCGACCGCCGCCGCGGCTACTGATGGCGACGATCGAGGCGCTCTGGGCCGCGTGGGAGGGCCCGGGCCTCGAGCACCTGCGGCTGCGGGTCGACGGGGACGGCGCGCGGGCCGACAGCGTCATCATCGCGCTCGACGACGCCGGCCGCCCGTTCCGGGCCCGCTTCGCGATCGAGACCGACGCGGGCTGGCGGGTGCGCCGCGCGCGGATCGAGCTCCTCGGAGACCCCGCGCCGGCCCTCGACCTGCGCGCGGACGGGCTCGGCCACTGGACCGACGCGGTCACCGGCGCCGCGCGGCCGCTCGACGGATGCCTCGATATCGACGTCTACCCGTCGCCCTTCACCAACACCCTGCCGATCCGGCGGCTGCCCGCGGCGGCGGTGGGCACACCGGTGGCTCTCGCGGTCGCCTACGTCGCGCTGCCGGAGCTGACCGTCCGGCCTGCTCCCCAGGAGTACACGCTGCTCGAGCGGCGGGCCGACGGCGCGCGGTGGCGCTTCCGCAGCCTCGACAGCGACTTCACCGTGGAGCTCCCGGTGGACGGGGCGGGCCTGGTGCGCGACTACCCCGGGATCGCGCGCCGTCTGCGCTAGGCCCGCTCGATCCCGATCCGGATGACCTCGCCCTGCCGCACCCAGCGGGCC
>DATFAJ010000443.1:0-9038 GCA_035254745.1 Candidatus Methylomirabilota bacterium
ATGAAGGAGCAGGAGATCGCGGTCGACTGGAAAGACTTCATCGCGCCGGTGGTGGGCTACTACTCCAAGGACGGCAACCTCTACTCGATGCCGTTCAACTCCTCGACCCCGATCCTGTACTACAACAAGGATGCCTTCCAGAAGGCGGGGCTCGACCCGACCAAGCCGCCCCAGACCTGGAAGCAGGTCGAGGAGTACAGCAAGAAGCTGATCGCGTCCGGGGCCAGCAAGTGCGGATTCTCCACCGGCTGGCCCTCCTGGGTGCAGATCGAGAACATGCACGCGCTCCACGACCAGCCGTTCGCCACCAAGCACGACGGCTTCGACGGGCTCGACGTACAGCTCCTGATCAACCGGGAGTTCGGGGTGAAGCACGTGGGCCAGCTCGCTGCGTGGCAGAAGGAGCACATCTTCTCCTACGGCGGGCGGGCGGGCGCGGCTGATCCCAAGTTCCTGAGCGGGGAGTGCGGCATGTACATGCAGTCCTCCGCTCTGATCGGTGGCTTCACCAAGGGCGCCACCTTCAAGTGGGGCACCGGCCAGCTGCCGCACTGGGGGGCGCCGTACAAGCGGGCCACCTCGATCATCGGAGGGGCCACCCTGTGGGTGATGAAGGGCAAGCCGGCCAACGAGAACCGAGGCACCGCGCGTTTCCTCAAGTTCATCTCCGACACCAACCAGCAGATGTGGTGGCACGTGACCACCGGCTACCTCGCCATCTCCAACAGCGCGGTGAAGAACCTGGAGGCGGGCTACCACTTCAAGAAGAACCCGGACCAGTTCACCGCCTTCGCCCAGCTCACGAAGGGCACCGCGACCGCCAACAGCCAGGGCCTCCGCCTCGGCAACTTCGTCCAGATCCGCGACGTGATCGAAGGCGAGATGGAGAACATCTTCGCCGGCAAGAAGTCGGCCAAGCAGGGGCTCGACGACGCGGTCGCCAAGTCCAACGAGATCCTGAAAGAGTTCGCGGCCGCGAACAAGCAGTAGTCCGGATCGGCGATGCAGCGGACGGTCTTCCGGAGCCGGTGGCTGCCCTACGTGCTGGTGGCGCCGCAGATGGTGGTCACCGTGCTCTTCTTCTTCTGGCCCGCGCTGAAGTCGTTGCAGCTCAGCGTGTACCGGGTCTCGCCGTTCGGCGACAAGTCCACCTTCGTCGGCCTCGACAACTTCACCAAGCTGCTGACCGACCCGGACTACTACTCGAGCGTCCTCAACTCGTTCGTCTTCGCGGGCGGGGTGACCGTGACGGCGGTCCTGGGCTCGCTCGTGCTGGCCGGGCTCGCTACCCAGAAGATCCGCGGGCTGGCCGTCTACCGCACGCTCCTCCTGTGGCCGTACGGCATCGCGTCGGCGGTGGCCGGCATCATCTTCCTCTTCATCTTCCATCCCTCCTACGGCATCCTGCCCTACTTCCTCTCCTTCGTGACCGCCTACGAGTTCAACTGGCTGCTGAAGAGCTGGGTGGCCATGACGCTGGTGATCGTGGCGATGGCCTGGACGCTTCTGGGCTACAACATCGCGTTCTACATCGCGGGCCTCCTCGCCATCCCGTCCTCGGTGCTGGAGGCGGCAGACGTGGACGGGGCGGGACCGGTGCGCCGTTTCACCGCCATCGTGTTCCCGCTCGTCTCGCCGATCACCTTCTACCTGGTCGCCCTCAACATGGTCTTCGCCTTCTTCGAGTCCTTCCCGGTCATCGACGCGGTCACCAAGGGCGGCCCCGGCCAATCCACCGAGCTCATGGTGTACAAGCTCTGGAAGGACGGCTTCATCGGGCTCAACCTGGGCTCCTCGGGCGCCCAGTCCGTGATCCTGATGGCTCTCGTCATCGGGCTCACCGTGCTCCAGTTCCGCTTCGCCGAAAAGAAGGTCACCTACCGATGAGCTCTGTCCTCGAGAGGGCGCGCACGGACGTGCGGGCCACGGCTGCCCCGCGCGGGAAGCCCATCCCCTGGGGCTCGCTGCTGGTCCACGCGCTCCTGATCGCGTGCATCGCGGTGGTGGCGTTCCCGCTCTACTTCGCCTTCGTGGTCTCGACGCAGGACCTGCAGCAGGTGGTGCAGCGCCCGCCCCGGCTCCTGCCCTCCACCCACCTGCTGGAGAACTACGCGGAGGCGTGGCGGAAGGCGAACATGGGTCGCATGCTGTTCAACAGCGCGGTGATGGCGGTGACGGTGGCGGTGGGCAAGATCGTCATCTCGATGCTGTCGGCCTTCGCGATCGTCTACTTCGACTTCCGCGGCCGGATGCTCTGCTTCTGGATGATCTTCGTGACCCTGATGCTCCCGGTGCCGGTCCGGCTCATGTCGACCTACGAGGTCGTCGGCACGCTGGGCTGGCTCAACACGTACCAGGGCCTCACGATCCCGCTGATGGCCTCGGCCACCGCCACCTTCCTGTTCCGTCAGTTCTACCTGACCATCCCGAGCGAGATGGCGGAGGCGGCCCAGCTCGACGGGGCGGGCCCGCTGCGCTTCCTGTTCGCCTTCCTGCTTCCGCTCTCCTGGGCGAACATCGCCGCGCTTTTCGTGGTGCTTTTTATCTTCGGCTGGAACCAGTATCTGTGGCCCCTGATGATCACCACCACCGAGGCGATGCGCACGGTGGTGATCGGGCTGGAGCAGCTCATCCCGCGCAGCGGCACCGAGCTGCCCACCTGGAACCTGATCATGGCCGGGGCCATGATGGCGCTGCTGCCGCCGGTGGCCATCATCGTGTTCATGCAGCGGTGGTTCGTGAAGGGCCTGGTGGAAAGCGACAAGTGAGAGGGCTCCTGCTCCTGGGACTGGCCGTCGGCGGCTTCTCCGCGGTGCTCGGCACCGTGACCGCGGCCGCGCCGGACATGATCGCGCCGCTGTTCGCGGCCCACCGGGGCGGGGCCGCCCTCTGGCCGGAGAACAGCCTGCTCGCCTTCGGCCACGCGCTGGCCCTCGGGGCCGACTATCTCGAGCTCGACGTGCACCTGAGCCGCGACGGCGAGGTCATGGTGATCCACGACGCGACCCTGGAGCGCACCACCACCGGGAGCGGGCCGGTGCGGGAGCGCACCGCGGCCGAGCTGGGGGCGCTGTTCCTCAAGGACCGGAGCGGCGCGGTCACCGCGGAGCCGGTGCCGACGCTCGACCAGGTGGTGGCCCTCGCGGCGGCGGGCAAGCGGCAGATGCTGCTCGAGATCAAGACCGACGAGAAGCGGCGGCGGTATCCCGACATCGAGGAGAAGGTGTTTGCCGTCCTCGACCGCCACCGGTTCACGCCCTTCGCGATCGTGATGTCGTTCGAGGCCGAGACCTGGCGGCGACTGCGCCAGCTCCGCCCGGACGCGCGGGTGGGGGCCCTCTACTCGGCGCGGATGCTGCCCGCGAGCGAGATCGAGCGGGAGCTCGCGTCGCTCCACCAGGCCGGCGTCGGCTTCGTCGGCCTGGAGCAGCGCCTGGTGAGCGCCGACGTCGCGCGGCAGGCGCGGCTGGCCGGCCTGACCCTCGGGGTGTGGACCGTGAACGAGCGGGACGCCATCGAGCGCTTCGTCGGGCAGGGGGTGGGCGTCGTCATCACCGATCGCCCGGACCTCGCCAAGGCGGTGCTCGGCCGGTGACCACGCGCCGATTCGTCCTGGCGCTCGATCAGGGGACGACCGGCTCGACCGCGCTGCTGGTGGATCTCGACGGGGCGGTGCGGGCGCGGGGCTACGCCGAGCTGCCGCAGCACTTCCCGCAGCCGGGCTGGGTGGAGCACGAGCCGGCCCAGATCTGGGCCACCACCACGCAGGCCCTCGGCCAGGCGGTGACCGCCGCGGGCATCACGCCGGCCGAGATCGCGGCGGTGGGCATCACCAACCAGCGAGAGACCGCCGTCCTGTGGGAGCGCGCCACCGGCCGCCCGATCGGCAACGCCATCGTGTGGCAGTGCCGGCGCACCGCCGCGCTGTGCGACCGGCTGCGCGCCGAGGGAGCGGAGCCGGAGATCCGGCGGAAGACCGGGCTCGTGGTCGACGCCTACTTCTCGGGTACCAAGATCCGCTGGATGCTCGATCACGATCCGGCGCTGCGCCCGCGGGCGGAGCGCGGGGAGCTCTGCTTCGGCACCGTGGACTCGTGGCTGCTCTGGCAGCTCACCGGGGGCCGGGTGCACGCCACCGATCCCTCGAACGCCTCGCGCACCCTCTGCTACGACATCCACGCCCTCGCGTGGGACGAGGGGCTCTGCCGGACCCTCGGGGTGCCGATGGCGCTGCTGCCCGAGGTGAAGCCGTCGGCCGGCGTGTTCGGCGAGACCGTCGCCGGCCCGCTGCCCGCCGGCATCCCGGTGACCGGCATCGCGGGCGATCAGCAGGCCGCGCTCTTCGGCCAGGCCTGCGTCGAGTCCGGCATGGCCAAGAACACCTACGGCACCGGCTGCTTCGCACTGCTCAACACCGGCCCCCGCGCGGTCGCCTCCGCCGAGGGGCTGCTGACCACGGTGGCGTGGACGGTGGAGGGCGCGACGTCCTATGCCCTCGAAGGGGCGGTGTTCATCGCGGGCGCCGCGGTGCAGTGGCTGCGCGACGGTCTCGGCGTCATCAAGCAGGCGGCGGAGGCGGAGGCGCTGGCCCGGTCGGTGGCGGACACCGGCGGCGTCTACCTCGTGCCCGCCTTCGTGGGCCTGGGCGCGCCCTACTGGGATCCCTACGCGCGCGGCACGCTGGTGGGCATCACGCGCGGCACCACGCGCGCCCACCTGGCCCGCGCTGCGCTCGAGGCGATCGCCTACCAGAGCCGCGACGTGCTCGACACCATGAGGCGCGAGTCGGGTGTGCCGCTCCGCACCCTGCGGGTCGACGGCGGCGCGGCGGCCAACAACTTCCTCTGCCAGTTCCAGGCCGACGTGCTGGGTGTGGAGGTGCTGCGCCCCTCGGTGACCGAGACCACCGGGCTGGGCGCGGCCTATCTCGCCGGGGTGGGCGCGGGGCTCTGGAAGAGCCGGGATCTCGGCGGCCGCTGGAAGCTCGAGCGCAGGTTCACCCCCGCCATGCCGCCCGCCGCGCGCGAGGCGGGGTACGCGGGCTGGCGCCGCGCGGTGGAGCGGGCGCGCGGATGGATCGAACCCGACAGGAGGGACGCATGATGCGATCGATCGTCACGAGGACCGCCCTGGCCCTGACCGCGGTGCTGTCCGCGCTCGTCCTGACCGGGACGCCGGCCCGCGCCCAGGCGCCCATCGAGAGCGAGCTGAACCTGATCACCCCGGTCTCCAAGTTCATCCACGACGCGGCGCTCAAGGCCTTCGCGGACTACGCCAAGGAGAAGTGGAACGTCACCGTGAAGGTGAACGCGATCCCGGCGGGCACGCCGGTGGCGTACGGGCGCATCACCGAGTGGAAGGGCAAGCCGGAGGTCGACATCTTCTGGGGCGGGGAGTCCGCGCTCTTCGAGAAGCTGGCCGAGCAGAAGCTCCTGCAGAAGGTGGAGATCTCGAAGGAGGCGTGGGGGAGCATCCCGGCGTCCATCGGCAAGCCCAACCCGATCCCGCTCAAGGACAAGGACGGCTACTGGGTCGGCACCACGCTCGAGCCGTACGGGGTCGTCTACAACCCGAAGCGGCTGCAGCGCCTGGGCGTCGCGCCCCTCAAGGACTGGGACGACCTGCTCAATCCCAAGCTCAAGGGCGAGGTCGCCCAGTGCGCGCCGACTCGCTCGTCCTCCTCGAACGCGACCTACGAGGTGATCCTCTCGCTGCACGGCGAGGAGCCGGGCTGGGGCTGGCTCCGCAAGCTCGCGGCCAACACCGGACACTTCACCGCGCGGAGCCGGGACGTGCCCACGGTGGTGGCCAAGGGCGAGTTCGCGACCGGCTTCGCGGTGCCATCCTACATGGCCTTCGAGGAGAAGCTGGCCGGCTTCGACATCAAGTTCGTGGCTCCGAAGAACGCCTTCGTGACCCCGGAGCCGATGGCCATCCTGGCCGGCGCCCGCAACCCGAAGGCCGCGCGCGCCTTCGTCGAGTTCCTGCTGACCGAGCGCGGCCAGAAGGTGTTCATGGAGCGCGGACTCTTCTCGGTCAACCCCAAGTACAAGGTGCAGGGCGCGCCGGGGTCGACCGCGGAGACCGCGGTCGAGTTCACCGGCGGGGTGCGCTCGTACTTCGACGGCGAGGTGGCCAACGTCTACGACGAGACGGTGGCGGCCAAGCGGTCGGAGGCGCTCAAGACCCGCTTCCGCGCGGACATCGAGGCCAAGTGGGACGAGCTGAAGAAGTAGCCGCGCCCGCCGTCGCGCCGACCGCCGCGGTTCGATGATCGTCACCATCCAGGGGGTGGTGAAGCGGTTCGGCGCGGTGACCGCCGTCGACGCGGTGGACCTCACCGTGGCCGACGGCGAGCTGTTCACGCTGCTCGGACCGTCGGGCTGCGGCAAGACGACCCTCCTGCGCCTGCTCGCCGGCTTCTACCAGCCGGACGCCGGCACCATCCGCTTCGGCGATCGAGTGGTCAACGGGCTGGCCCCCTACGAGCGCCGCATCGGCATGGTGTTCCAGAACTACGCGCTCTGGCCGCACATGACGGTGGCCGACAACATCGGCTACGGGCTGCGGCTGCAGCGCCTGCCCCACGAGGCGGTCGCGGAACGACTGCGGGAGGGGTTGCGGAAGGTCAACCTGGTCGGCTTCGAGGCCCGCTACCCCGGGCAGCTCTCGGGCGGCCAGCAGCAGCGGGTGGCGCTCGCGCGGGCGCTGGTCCTGAACCCCGACATCCTGCTGCTCGACGAGCCGCTGTCGAACCTGGACGCCAAGATCCGCGTCCAGGTGCGCGCGGAGATCCGCCGGCTGCAGCGGGAGCTCGCGATCACCACGATCTACGTGACCCACGATCAGGAGGAGGCGCTGTCGCTCTCCGACCGGGTCGCGGTCATGCGCGACGGGCGCGTGCTCCAGGTGGGTCCGCCCCGCGACCTCTACGAGCGGCCGCGCACCCGCTTCGTGGCCGACTTCGTGGGCACCAACAACCTGGTGCCGGGCGAGGTGGAGAGCCGCGCCGCGGGCGGCACAGACGTGGTGGTGCGCACCGCGCTCGGTCCCCTGCGAGCCATCGCCAGCGGGGCGGTGTCGGCGCGCTGCGTGCTCGCGGTGCGGCCCGAGAACGTGGTCCTGGGGTCGGCCGCGGCGGGCGAGGGCAACCGGGTGACCGGCCGGGTCAGCCTCGTCTCCTACCTCGGCAGCACGGTGCGCTACGACGTGGAGACCGAGGCCGGCTTCGTGCTCAAGGCCGACATCCGGGACGCGTGGCACCACGATCCGCTGCCGGTCGGCCGGCCGGTGACGCTCCACTTCCCCTCGTCGGTGACCCTGGCCGTCTCCGACGATGCGTAGCCCGCGCCTGGCGCTGGGCGTCGGGCTCATCTGGGCGTTCCTGATCCTCTTCCTGGTCTACCCGCTCGGGCGCATCTTCTACGACGCGGTCACCGACGAGGCGGGGCGGTGGACGCTGGCCAACTTCCACGACTTCTTCACCGACCGCTTCTACCTGCGCTCGCTCTGGCACTCGATGATCCTGGGCGTGGCCACCGTGATCACGTCCTCGGTGCTGGGCATCACGGTGGCCTTCCTGCTGGTGCGCTACGACTTCCTCGGGCGGAGCCTGTTCAGCTACCTGACCATGATCCCGATCATCTCGCCCCCGCTGGTGGGGGTGCTCGGCTTCACCTTCATCCTGGGGCGTGCGGGTACCGTGAACGTGCTCCTGATGGACGCCTTCGACCTGCTTCGCCCGGTGAACTTCCTCTACGGCATTCACGGGGTGGTGCTGGTGGAGACGCTCCATCTCTTCCCGATGATCACGCTCAACGTGGTGGACGCGCTCGGCAAGGTCGATCCCTCGCTGGAGGAGGCCGCGGAGAGCGTGGGGGCGCGCGGGTGGAGCAAGCTCTGGCGGGTGACCCTGCCGCTCACGACTCCGGGCTACGTGGCGGGGGCGCTGCTCGTGTTCATCTGGACCTTCTCGGACTTCGCGACTCCCCTGGTGCTGGGGGTGCAGGACCTGCTGGCCCCGCAGGCCTACCTCAACATCGTGCAGTTCGTCGACCGGCGCATCTTCCGCATGGGCATCGTGATCTCCGCGCTCATGGTGCTGCTGGCCGTCCTCTTCCTGCTCGCGGCACGGCACTACGTGGCGATCAAGGACTACTCGTCGCTCTCCTACACACGCATCGCCCGGCGGCGCCTCTCGACTGGGCGGCAGACCCTGGTGGTGGCCTTCCTCTCCTTCCTGCTGCTGCTGTCCTTCATCCCCTACATCGGAGTGACGCTCGCCTCGGTGGGAAAGGGCTGGGCCCTCACCCCGCTGCCGGTGGCCTACACGCTGCAGTACTACGAGCGCGTGATCGTGGAGACGCCCAAGTACATCCTCAACAGCTTTCTCTACTCGGGGCTCGCGGTGGTCATCTGCGTCCTGGTCGGGGTGCCGATCGCCTGGCTGCTCGCGCGGTCCACCGTGCCGGGGCGCGGGGCGCTCGACGCGGTCAACACCCTGATCCTGGCCGTGCCGGGCACCGCCATCGGCATCGCCTACATCCGCGCCTTCCACTTCGACCTGCCCGGCTTCGACCGCGGGCTCACGTCGTTCTGGATCGTCATGCCGCTCGTGCTGGCCGTCCGGCGACTGCCGTACACGGTGCGGGGCTCGTTCGCCTCGCTGCTGCTGGTGCACCGCTCGCTCGAGGAGGCGGCCGGGAGCGTGGGCGCCTCGGGCGTGCGCACCTTCCGCGACGTGACGCTGCCGCTGATCTGGAAGGGCATCCTGGTCGGCGGCCTCTTCTCGTTCATGACCTCGCTGCAGGAGGCCTCCGCGGTGCTGTTCCTGGCCCTGGGGGGCTGGGAGTCGATCACCAACGGCATCTTCGCTTTCTACATCGCGGGCAGCGCCAACGAGGCGGCCGCCCTCGGCGTGATCCTGATCGTGGTCGCGGCCATCAGCGTGGCCGTCATCAACCGAATGGCCGGCACCCGCATGGGCGGCGTCTTCGGCTGACCCGCCCTGCCTTGTACCTGGGTGACTGGGCGTCCTG
>DATFAJ010000444.1:0-3559 GCA_035254745.1 Candidatus Methylomirabilota bacterium
AAGGGCGTGCTCCAGGGCGGCGGGGTGGCCGGCGCGGCGCTCGTGCCCAAGCCGTTCGGCTCGTGGGGCCTGAGCGACGGCGAGCTCGGGCAGATCCTCGGACGGCCCGACGGGCGCAAGGCGGCCGCGCGGAAGCTCCTCGCCGCGGCGGGCTACGGCCCCGCGAACCCACTGCGCTTCGAGGCGCAGACCCGCGGCATCGCGACCTACGTGGACCTGGCCTCCTACGTGGTCAGCGAGCTGCGCCAGGTCGGCGTGGAGATCACGGTGAAGCAGCTCGACAGCGTGCAGTGGTACGGGGTCACCACCCGCAAGGAGTTCCAGCTCGGCATCAACATCTCGGGCTACGGGGTGGACGACGCGGACGCCATCCTCTTCGAGAACTACACCTGCACCTCGCTCCGGAACTACACCGGCTACTGCGACGAGGCGGTCTCCCGGCTCATCGAGCAGCAGTCACAGGAGCTCGATCTCCGGAAGCGGGTCGCCCTCGTGCACGAGATCCAGAGGAAGCTCATCGAGGCGGGGGCCCGCCCGACGGTGGCGTGGGGCATCGACTTCTTCGCCCACTGGCCCTACGTGAAGAACCTGGTGCCGCACCACTCGCTCTACAGCTTCGGGCGCATGCAGAACGTGTGGCTGGATCGCTAGGGCGCGCTCCTCAATCGGGTCGGCCGACGGCGGAGGCGGCGGTGTGCGGCTGCTCACGCCCTCCTCGCCCGGATCGCCGTCCCCAGAGCAGTCCGGCGGCGGTGATCAGATAGGCGACATATCCGATCACTTCCGATCCCGACGGGCGGGCACGATAGCCGACGAGCCCGGTCAAGAAGCTACCCAGGACCGTCCGGTCGCTCAGCAGAGACGAGCTGTCCCAGACCGGCTCCCCGAGGGGCAGCAGCCCCATCCCCTGGAGCCGGCCGATCCCGGTGCTGAAGAGCCCCGCGGCCAGCAGCATGATGAACACGGTCGTCACCGAGAAGAACTTCGACAGGCTCAACCGGCGGCCTCCGTGGAAGATCGCCCAGCCGATCGCGGCCGCGGTGGCCACGCCCGCCACACCTCCCACCACACCCTCCCAGCCGGTCGTCGACGCGGCCTGAGCCATGATGCCCCAGAGAAAGAGCACGGTCTCGGCCCCCTCGCGAAATACACCCGTGAAGGCGATGAGCCCGACGATCCAGAGAGACTGGGTCGCGCGCGCCTCGTCGATCCGGTCCTGCACCTGCCCACGGATCGCCTCGGCGTGCCGTCGCATCCACCAGGCGTGCCAGGTCAGGAGCACGACGGCCGCGAAGATCACGCCGGCTCCCACGACGTCGGGGCCCCAGTCGAGCAGCGGGCCCGAGAGGTACCCCACGCCGATCCCCATCCCGAGGCTCGCGAGCAGGCCCAGCGCGCCTCCCCACGTCACATACCGGTAGCCGTCGCGAGCGCCGATCTTCTGCAGGTAGGTGTAGATGATCCCGAGGATCAACGAGGCCTCGAAGGCCTCGCGCAGCGTGACGATGAAGGTGGCGCCCATGGGATGTCTGCGGAGGGGCGGCTACTCGGCGACGATCCGGCCCTTGGCCGTCCGCTCGTGATACTCGCCCACGAAGCCGTAGACCCCGGGCTTGAGGGCGGGCACCTTCACCCGGATCGTCTTGCCGGCCGGGATGATCTTCTCGATGCGGAGGTCGTGGCTCTCGAACTCCTCGGGGGCCTTGTCCCGGTTCGTGATGACGAGCACGAACGGGGCCCCGGCCTTGACCTTCACCTCGTCGGGCTGGAAGCGGTTGTTCTCCACGATCAGCACGATCTCCGCCTGGGCCTGCGCCGGCGGGACGCTGCCCGCGAGCAGCCACCCGCCAGCCACCGCCACACCCGCCACCACCGAGAGCCACCGCGTCTTCATTCCACGCCTCTGGGTATTAGGGTGACACCACACGCGTAGTTAGGATGCCCTAACGTGGCGGAGCGGGTCAACTGGAAATGTGGCGGGGTCCTATCGCGGTTCGCCGGTTTGACTTGCCCCACACGCTCTGTCAGGATCGGCGGCCGAGATGCCTGGCTCATCCACGCCGTGTCCACGATTCCCCCGGGGAGACTCATGATGCAACGCCGCCTTGCCGCCATCGCGATCACCGCGCTTCTGTGGGCCGGTCCCGCCCTCGCCCAGGACAAGCTTCCCCCGCTCCGGACCGGGGTCGACGGCACCTTCGCCCCGCACGCCATGCCCAAGCTGGGCGGCGGCGTGGAGGGCTTCCAGATCGACCTCTTCACCGAGGTCGCGCGCCGCATGCACCGCGAGATCACGATCGACGCGGTGAGCTTCTCGACCCTGATCCCCGGCATGCAGTCGGGCCGCTACGATTTCATCGCCGCGCCGACCACCGTGACCCGGGAGCGGGCGGAGAACATGCTCTTCACCGCGGGCTACCTCTGGACCGCGTACCAGTTCGGCATCAAGAAGGGCTCGGCGCCGATCAAGGACTGGGCCGACCTCAAGGGCAAGTCGGTGGCGGTCAACAAGGGCACGCCCTACGAGACGCTCTCCAAGGCCAAGGCCGCCGAGCTCGGCTTCACGGTGCAGGTCTACGACAACCAGCCGGACGCCACGCAGGCGGTTCTCTCGGGCCGCGCCTATGCCACGCTCGGCGGCAACACCACCATCGTCTACGCCGCCTCGAAGAATCCGCAGTTCGTGGCCGACCTCGAGCTCACGGACACGCGCGCCCACTGGGCGGCGCCGGTGCCCAAGAACAACCCGAAGCTCCGCGCCGAACTCCAGGACGCGCTCGACTGCATGAAGAAGGACGGCACCATCGCCAAGATGTCCGAGAAGTGGTTCGGTCGCAAGCCGCCCGCCGACGGCCTCGAGGTGGTCATCACCCCCGGCTACGGCGTGCCCGGCATGCCGGGCTACGACCCCACGCCGCACGAGCTCCATTGCCGCTGATCGTCGACGCACGCGGCCTCCACAAGTACTTCGGCGCCCTGCACGTCCTGAAGGGCATCGACCTCGGGGTGGCCGAGCGCGAGCTGGTCTTCGTCATCGGGCCGTCCGGCTCGGGCAAGTCGACCCTGCTGCGCTGCCTCAACCGGCTGGAGGAGCCGTCCGCCGGCAGCGTGGTGGTGGACGGCATCGACATGCTCGACCCGCGGACCGACATCAACCACGCGCGCCAGCGCATCGGGATGGTGTTCCAGTCCTTCAACCTCTATCCCCACATGACCGCGCTCGGCAACGTGACCCTCGCGCTCCGCAAGGTCGCGGGCCGGTCGCGGGCCGAGGCCGAGGCGCTGGGCCACGCCGCGCTCACGCGGGTCGGCCTCGGCGACCGGGCCGGCCACACCCCGGGCCAGCTCTCGGGCGGCCAGCAGCAGCGGGTCGCCATCGCGCGCGCGCTGGTGACGGTGCCGAGCATCGTGCTCGCCGATGAGCCCACGGGCAACCTCGACTCGCGCTCGGGCGTCGAGGTCATGGCGACGCTGCAGGAGCTGAACGCCCAGGGCATCACCGTCGTACTGGTGACGCATGATGCCAACGTCGGCCGGCACGCGACGCGCGTCGTACATC
>DATFAJ010000445.1:0-6922 GCA_035254745.1 Candidatus Methylomirabilota bacterium
TGGAGAACGCCACCCGGGCGTGGGACATGGCCTTCTACGCGGTGCCGTTCCGCGCCGGGGACCGCGTGGTCACCGCCCGCGCCGAGTACGCCTCGAACTACCTCGCGTTCCTGCAGCTCCGCCGGCGCGTCGGCATCGAGATCGACGTCGTCGACGACGACGCCTCCGGGCAGCTCGACGTGGCCGCGCTCGACCGCGCGATCGGGCCCCGGACCCGGCTCGTCGCGATCACCCACGTCCCGACCCAGGGCGGCCTCGTGAATCCGGCCGAGGAGGTGGGCCGCGTCGCGGCCCGGCACGGCGTCCTCTACCTGCTCGACGCCTGCCAGTCGGTCGGCCAGCTCGCGGTCGACGTGGGTCGGATCGGCTGCCACATGCTGTCCGCCACCGGGCGCAAGTACCTGCGGGGTCCCCGCGGCACCGGCTTCCTGTACGTCCGCCGCGACACCATCGCGTCCCTCGAGCCCCCGTTCATCGACCTGGAGGCCGCCACCTGGGTCGACCCCGACACCTATACCCTCCGCGACGACGCCCGCCGCTTCGAGAACTGGGAGCGGTTCGTGGCCGGGCAGCTCGGGCTCGGCGTCGCCGCCCGCTACGCACGGAGCGTCGGCATCGACGCCATCGAGGCGCGGGTCAAGGCCCTCGCGGCCCAGCTCCGCCGCGAGCTCGCCAAGCTCCCCGGGGTGACGGTGCACGACCTCGGCGTGGAGCGGTGCGGCATCGTGACGTTTCTCAAGGCGGGCGAGGAGCCGGCCGCGACGCGCGCGCGGCTCCGGGCCCTCGACATCAACGTCACCCACACCCGGGCGCCCTCCTCGCGCCTCGACCTGCCCGCGCGCGGGCTCGACGCCCTCGTGCGCGCGAGCGTCCACTACTACAATGACGAGGCCGAGATCGACCGCTTCCTCCGCGCGGTGGCGGGATGAGGCCCGGAGCCGGCCGGAGGATGCCATGACGACAACGGTGGAGACAGCACTCGGCCCGATCGCCACGTCCGAGCTCGGGGCCACGCTGATGCACGAGCATATCGTCACCCGGTCGCCCGGGGTGCAGGAGAACTGGCCCCACCTCTGGGACCGGGCGGGCATCCTCGCGCTCGCTTCGCAGAAGATGGCCGACCTCCACGCCCGCGGCATCCGGACCATCGTCGACCTGACCACCGTCGACCTCAGGCGGGATCTCGAGCTGATCGTGCAGGTCGCCCGCCGCTCCCGCGTCCACGTGATCGTGGCCACCGGGGTCTGGTGGATGCCCCAGCGGTACTTCAGCAGCCACGGCGTCGACGAGGTGGCCGCGCTCTTCATCCACGACATCACCCAGGGGATCGGCACCAGCGGCGTGAAGGCCGCCATCATCAAGTGCGCCACCGACACCGCCGGTGTCACCCCGGTCATCGAGAACATCCTGCGCGCCTCCGCGCGCGCCCAAAAGGCGACCGGAGTGCCGATCTCGACCCACACCTGGGCCGCCGGCCGCACCGGCGAGGCGCAGCAGGCCATCTTCGCCCAGGAGGGCGTCGACCTGCGCCGCGTGATCATCGGGCACAGCGGCGACAGCGACGACCTGGGCTACCTGCGCGGCCTCATGGAGCGCGGGAGCACGATCGGCATGGACCGCTTCGGGCTCGAGCACTTCCTGCCCACCGCGAAGCGGGTCGAGGTCATCGCCCGGCTGTGCGCCGAGGGGTACGCCGCGCGCATGGTCCTCTCGCACGACGCCAACTGCTGGAGCGACATGCTCTCCGAGAACGACAAGCAGCGCACGCGCCCGCTCTGGCACTACAACCACATCCCGGACGACATCCTGCCCGCGCTGCGCCGAGCCGGCGTCGGCGACGATCAGATCGAGCAGATGATGGTGCGCAACCCGAGGGCGATCTTCGAGGCCCGCGCCGGAGTCCCCGCGTGACGCCGGTCGTCCTCGGCGGTGGGGCCTATCGCTACGAGGTCCACGACGCGTGGGCGAAGCTACCGCCCGGCCGCGAGTTCAACGCCGACGTGGCCGCGGTCGGCGTCGACGCGCAGGATCGCGTCTACGCCTTCAACCGCGGCGGGCACCCGATGGCGGTCTTCGACCGCGAGGGCAACTTCCTGCGCTCGTGGGGCGAGGGCGTCTTCCATCGCCCCCACGGGGTCCACGTGGCGCCCGACGACACCCTGTGGCTCACCGACGACGGCGACCACACCGTCCGGCACTGCACCCTCGACGGCAAGGTCCTCCTGACCCTCGGCCTCCCGGGCAAGCCCGCGCCCTACATGAGCGGCGCACCGTTCCACCGCTGCACCCACACCGCGCTCTCGCCCCGCGGCGATCTCTACGTCTCCGACGGCTACGGCAACGCGCGCGTGCACAAGTACGCCCCCGACGGCCGGCTCCTCCTCTCGTGGGGCGAGCCCGGCACCGACCCGGGGCAGTTCAACATCCCGCACAACATCTGCTGCGACGGAGACGGCTGGGTCTACGTGGCCGACCGCGAGAACCACCGCATCCAGGTCTTCGACGGCAACGGGCGCTTCGAGACCCAGTGGCACGACATGCACCGCCCGTCGGGCCTGCACCTCGAGCGCGGCGGCGAGGGGCGCTTCTACGTGGGAGAGATCGGCGGCGCGCTGGCCGTCAACTACGACGTGCCGAACATCGGGCCGCGGGTCGCCATCTACAGCCACCGCGGCGAGCGGCTCGCGCGGCTCGGCAAGCCGCTCGCCGGGCTCGAGCCCGGCCAGTTCGTCTCGCCCCACGGCCTCGCGGTCGACTCCCGCGGCGACATCTACGTGGGCGAGGTATCATTCACCAACTGGGGCAATCGCTACAAGGGCCAGCCCCATCCACCCGGGCTGCGCAGCCTCCAGAAGCTCGTGAAGGTGCGCTGAGGAGACGACGATGACCGAGCCGGTGACGCTGACGGTCTTCTCCGACTACGTCTGACCCTGGTGCTATCTCAGTACCGTGCGTATTGAGAAGCTGCGGACCGACCACGGGGTGAAGATCCAGTGGGTGCACTTCCCCCTCCACCCGGAAACCCCGCCGGAGGGCCAGTCGCTCGAGGAGCTGTTCCGGGGGCGCAACGTGGATCGCAACGCAATGCACGCCCAGATGAAGGCGCGCATGGACGCCGAGGGCCTCCCCTACGGCGAGCGCACCATGACCTACAACAGCCGCCTGGCCCAGGAGCTCGGCAAGTGGGCCGACACCCAGCCGGGCGGCGAGGCGCTCCACGACGCGCTCTTCCGCGCCTACTTCGTCGACGCGCGCGACATCTCCCGTCCCGACGTGCTCCTCGAGATCGCGGGCCGGGTGGGCCTGCCGGTCGACGCGGCTCGCGAGGTGCTGGAGAAGCGGACGTTCAAGGCCGCGGTGGACGAGGACTGGAAGCTCTCGCGCCAGATCGGGGTCACCGGGGTGCCGACCTTCGTGGCGGGCCGCTACGGCGTCGTCGGAGCGCAGCCCTACGAGACCCTGGAGGCGCTGGTGCAGCGCGCCGCGGCCGCAGAGGACGGCGCCGGCGACGACGAGTAGCCCATGCCGCTTCCACCGCCGCGCTTCCACCACCTGCACCTCAACTCGCGGGACCCCGACGCCGCGATCGACTTCTACGTCCGTCGGTTCCCCACCGGCGTCAGGACGCGCTGGGGCGGGCGGCCCGCGCTCGCCGCGCCGAACGACGTCCTGGTGCTGTTCGACCGGGTCGCGACCCCGCCGCCGACCGCGCCGCAGACCGCGATCTGGCACTTCGGCTGGCACGTCCCCGACTCGCGCCGTACCGTCGAGTCCTTCCGCGCCCAGCCCGACGTCGAGCTGCTGCCGCTCTACACCGGCGACGATGGCGGCACGGTGCACGTGAGCAGCGACACGTGGCCGGGCACGGGCGGCGTGCTGGGCCGGACGAAGGCGCAGATCGCGGAGGCCAAGGCCACCGCGGTGGAGCCGACCCGCACCGGCGGCTTCGGCTACCTGCGGGGACCCGACGACGCCCTGGTGGAGTACGCGGGCAACCACCCGGCCGAGCGCTTCAACCACGTGCACCTCTATCACGAGGATCCGTTCTGCGCCCAGCTCTGGTACCAGCGCCATCTGGGCGCGCAGGTGCCCGCCGGACGCACGCCGCCCGTCCCGGTGACCGACGTCACCTGCCGGGTCCCGCGCGGGCCCGACCGCACCTTCCCCGCGCTCGACCGCGACGGGATGTTTCGCACCCCGTCGGCCGCCGTCGCCTTCGGTGACGTGGCGCTTCCCTCGTACATGCGCCAGGGCGACCGCCCGCTCGTGGGCACCCGCGGGCACCTGTACGACCACTTCGCGCTCGCGGTCGGGGATCTCGACGCGTGGGTGGCCAAGCTCGGCGACGAGGGCATCCCGCTCCTCGAGGGGCCATACCGGCTGGGCGACACCCGCGCGGTGATGATCGAGGGCCCGAGCCGGGAAGCGATCGAGCTGGTCGAGGTCCGGTAGCACCATGACCGCGTCTCCCGTCGGATTCGTCGGCCTGGGCCAGATGGGCTTCGGCATGGCGCGGAACCTCCTCAAGGCCGGTCACGACGTGCTGGCCTACGACGTCGCGGCCGGGCCCCTCGCCCGCTTCACCGCCGCGGGTGGGCGCGCCGCGCGGGGGCCGGCGCAGATCGGCGCCGAGTGCTCGAGCGTGCTGGTGATGGTGGTCGACGGGGCGCAGGTCGACGCCGTCCTCGGCGGGCGCGACGGCCTCCTCACCACGATGACGTCCGGCACCGTCCTGGTGTGCAGCACGATCGCGCTCTCGGAGCTCCTGGCGATCGCCGCGCGCGCCCGCGCGCGCGGGGTCACCGTGATCGACTGCCCGGTGAGCGGCGGGGTGAGCGGGGCCGACGCGGGGACGCTGACCCTGCTCTGCGGCGGCGACGCCGGCGCCTTCGAGGCGCACCGCCCGCTCCTGCGCGCGATGGGGGCCAACGTCGTCCACATGGGTCCGCTCGGCGCGGGGCTCGTCGCCAAGGTCGCCAACAACCTCATCATCGGGGTCGGCCGCCTCGCGATCGGCGAGGCCTTCGCGATGGCGAAGCAGGCCGGCGTCCCCCTGGACCACCTCTACCACACCCTGCGCACGTGCACCGCCGACAGCTGGATCCTGTGCTCGCTCGAGGGCGCCATCCTCCGGGGCGAGTACCCGCCCGCCACGTTCCTCGGCCTCAAGGACCTCACCGCGGCGGTGGAGAGCGGGCGCGCCGTGCACCAGGCGATGCCGGTCACCTCCCTGGCCCGGGAGCTCTACCAGCTCATCGACGCCAAGCTCGGCGGCCTGCACGGGTCGAACGAGGTGCTGCGCTTCTATCTCGATCCATGAGGGCTCGACCCGCGAGCGCGGCCGCCCCGCTCCGAGGAGCACGCCGATGACCGTTCCCGCGAAGGCCGCCTACCGCACCTTGCGTCTCGAGCACGAGGGCCCGATCGACTGGCTCACCCTCGACCGACCGGAGCGGCTCAACGCCCTCGACGGCCCGATGTGCGACGAGCTGCAGGACTACTTCGGGGCGCTGGTCGGGCGGCCCGAGACCCGCGTCGTGATCCTGCGCGGCGCGGGCCGCGCCTTCTGCGCCGGCTTCGACCTGAAGGCGGCGCAGGACATCACCGCGGGGCCGGTGCGCGGGATGCGGGCGCAGCGTCACGTGAGCGAGATCATCCGTCGGATGCGGCGCTGCCCGCAGCCGATCGTCGCGTGCGTGCACGGCGCCGCCGCGGGCGGGGGCTTCGCGCTGGCGCTGGCCGCCGACGTGCGGCTCGCCGCGCCCACCGCCCGCATGAACGTCGCGATGGCGCTCGTGGGCCTGACCGGCTGCGACATCGGGATCAGCTACTTCCTGCCCCGCGCGGTCGGCGCCTCGGTGGCGGCGGAGCTCATGTTGACCGGCCGCTTCATCGATGCCGACCGCGCGCTCCGGACGGGGCTCGTCTCCGAGGTGGTGGCCGAGGACGCCCTCCCCGACGCCGCGCGTCGCCTCGCGACCGACATGCTGCGGCTCTCGCCCCTCGGGCTCGCGCTCACCAAGGAAGGGCTGGGCCTCGCGATGGGCGCCACCAGCCTGGAGGCCGCGCTGGCCCTCGAGGACCGCGGCCAGATCCTCTGCGCCTCGGCGGGCTACTTCGAGGAGGGCATCGCCGCGTTCCGCGAGCGCCGCCCGCCGGTGTACCCGGACGCCTAGCCGCTCAGGCGGGGCGCGCCCCGCCCACCAGCGCCGCCAGCGCCTGATACGCCCGCTTCGCCCGCTCGACCGCGGGCAGCTCCGCGGTCGCCCGGCACGGCGCCTCGATGGCGAGCGGCACGCCCGCCGGTAGCGCCGCCACCAGTTCGCGCAGCGGCAACACCCCCTCGCCCGGCAGGAGCCGACCGGTGCGCGCCTCGCGGATGAGCGCCGGCGTGTCGGTGGGGCCCGGCATGTCCGCGGAGGCGTCGCAGATCTGCGCGTACCGGAAGAGCGCGGGGTCCACGGCCCGGATGTGCGCCGGGAGCCCGCCCGAGCGGCTGAAGTGGAGCGCATCCACCAGCACCGAGGCGTTCGGCCGCTGCGAGCGGGCCACGATCTGCGCGGCGTGCGCGAGTGTACGGACGCCGGTGTAGATCGCGAACTCCAGGCAGACCTGCAGCCCGTACGACGCGGCCCGGTCGCAGAGGTCGCCGAAGCGCTCGACGGTGCGGGCCTCGTCCGGCTCGGCGCTCATGACCAGCACGTTCTTCGCGCCGAGGCGCGCCGAGACGTCGAGGAAGCCCTCCGGGACGCCCACCGGGCGGTCGGGCTCGAAGCGCAGGAACTCGGTGTCGAGCACCGAGACCCCGCTGTCGGCCATGCGCTGGAGCGTCTCCCGCAGCATCGGGCCCTCGTGCAGCACGTCGTAGGGCGGGACGCCCACGCTCGGGGTGGCGGTCAGCCGGATGCCGACAGTGTGGAAG
>DATFAJ010000446.1:0-2962 GCA_035254745.1 Candidatus Methylomirabilota bacterium
GGCGGGGAACAGCGAGATGATCTTGGCGCCGTGCGGCGTGAGCACGACTTCTTCTTCGATGCGCGCGGCGGAAACGCCATCCTTCGCGGGGCAGAAGGTCTCGACGGCGAACACCATGCCGGCCTTCAGCTCGTAGGGCTCGATGAAGGAGTTGAGGCGCGAGATGAGCGGGCGTTCGTGCAGGCCGAGCCCCAGGCCGTGGCAGAAGTTGAGCCCGAACGCCGCCATCTCCGTCTCGAAGCCGATCTCGATCGAGTTGGGGAACATCTTCGCGACCTTGTCGGTCGTGACGCCGGGCCTGAGCATCGAGATCGCGCCGTCCATCCAGGCGCGCGCCTTCTTATAGGCGTCCTTCTGCGCCGGCGTCGCCTTGCCCACCGAGAAGGTGCGGTAGTAGCAGGTGCGGTAGCCGATGAAGGAATGGATGATGTCGAAGTAGGCCTGGTCGCCGGGGCGGATCAGGCGGTCGGTGAAGTTGTGCGGGTGCGGGCTGCAGCGCTCGCCGGCGATGGCGTTGACGGCCTCCACGCAGTCCGATCCCATCTCGTACAGCCGCTGCGAGGCGAGCGCGACGATCTGGCTCTCCTTCACGCCGGGCTTGAGCGCCGCCGTGATGTCCTGGTACACGCCGTCCACCATCGCCGAGGCGGTGTTGAGCAGCGTGATCTCGTCGTGGCTCTTCACCTCGCGCGCCGAGAGCATCATCTGCTGGCCGTCGCGGATCTCGATGCCCTGCTTCTCCAGCGCGAAGAGGAAGCCCGGCTCGCACACGTCGAGGCCGAGCGGCATTCCTGCCACGCCCTCCTTCACCAGGATGTCCTTGATCTCCTTCGCCGCCGCCTCGAACAGGCCCACGCTCGGCCCGATCGCGCCGCGCATGCCCGGGTTGCCCGCGCGCACGTGGTCCTCCTTCAGCCACGGGCAGTACAGGCGATGGTGCCGCGCCGCCGAGCCGAAATCCCACACCCACGGCTCGCCGTTGCCGGTGAGCAGGCACCAGCGGGTCAGCTTGTCGCGCGCCCACTCCCCGATGACGGTGCCCGAGATGTAGCGGATGTTGTACTGGTCGAAGACCAGCAGCGCGCCCAGGCCCGACTTGGCGAGCGCGCTCCGGGTGCGGGCGATGCGGTAGTCGTGGAGGCGGCGGAAGTCGACGCGCTCCTCGAAATCCACCTGGGTGTGGCCCGGGGCCTGGATGGGCCGGTCCCACCGGTGCTTCGGGTCGATCGCGTCAACCTCGGGGGCCCGGGTCTGCCCGGCCCGGGGTGCTGCCGGCTTGCGCGCCATCTCCGCCTCCTGGGATCCGTGGTGGACGACGGCGTCACTCCTACCACAGACGCGTCGTTCGCGATAGACTCGGGTGCACGATGACGCCGCCGACGTCGTTCCCACCGCCCGCGCAGGACGCGATGCCGACCACGAAGGGCCTGAACTTCTTCCTCGAGGACCGGAGCTTCCAGCTCCTCTGCGAGCAGGTCATGGGGCCCGAGGTCTTCGCGCGCGCCCGGCCGCATCTCGTCGCGCTGGGCGAGGTCGCGGGCGGCGAGCTGGACGAGCTGGCCGCGGTGGCCGATCGCAACCCGCCGGTGCTCCGGGCGTGGGACGAGCGCGGCCGCCGCGTGGACGAGGTGGTGCGGCATCCCGCCTACCGCCGCATGGAGGAGATCGCCTTCGGCCGCTTCGGGCTGGCCGCGATGGCCCACCGGCCGGGCGTGCTCGGCTTTCCCGACCGCGCGCCGCAGGTCGTGAAGTACGCGCTCTCCTATCTCTTCGCGCAGAGCGAGTTCGGGTTGCTCTGCCCGGTCAACATGACGGACTCGTGCGCCCGCATGCTGGGGGCGTTCGGGAGCGAGGAGCTCCGGGCGCGCTACCTGCCGCACCTCACCGCGACCGATCCGGCCGAGCTCTGGCAGGGCACCCAGTGGATGACCGAGCGCACCGGCGGCTCCGACGTGGGCGCCTCCACCACGGTGGCGCGGCGGGACGCGGACGGGCAGTGGCGTCTCTGGGGCGACAAGTGGTTCACCTCGGTGGCCAACGCGGAGCTGGCGCTCACGCTCGCCCGGCCCGACGGAGCGCCCGCGGGCACGCGCGGGCTCGCGATGTTCTTGGTGCCCCGGCGCCTGCCCGACGGCAGCCTGAACGCGTGGACGATCAACCGGCTGAAGGACAAGCTCGGCTCGCGCTCGATGGCCACCGGCGAGGTGACCTACGCGGGGGCGCGGGCCTGGGTGGTGGGCGAGCTCGGCTCGGGCTTCAAGCAGATGATGGAGATGGTGAACGGCTCCCGACTGTCGAACGCGATGCGCGCGGCCGGGCTGATGCGGCGCGGCCTGCTCGAGTCGCTCGTCCACGCGCGACAGCGGATCGCCTTCGGGCACCCGCTGATCGAGCTGCCGCTGCTGCGCAGCAACCTGCTCTCGATGCTGCTCGACGCCGAGGCGGCCGCCTCGGTCATCCTGAACGGGGCCGCGCTGCTGGACCGCCGCGACGCGGGGAGCGCGGAGGCCCGCGCGCTCGCGCGGGTATGGACGCCGCTCGCCAAGTACTGGATCACGCTCCGCGTGCGCGACGTGACCGCGGAGGCGATGAACGTGCGCGGCGGCAACGGCTACGTCGAGGAGTGGGTCAACCCGCGCCTGCTGCGCGACGCCTACCTGGGCGCCATCTGGGAGGGCTCGGCCAACGTGGTGGCCCTCGACGTCCAGCGCGCGATCCTGAAGGACCGCGGGCTCGAGGCGCTGGCGACCTTCGTCGGCGAGCGGCTCGGGCGGGTCGCGGAGCCGGCCGCCAAGCCGCTGGTGGACCTGGCGCGCGCGACCCTGGAGGCGGTCGCGCGCCAGACCGCGGGCTGGGGCGCGCGCCCCGCGGCGGAGCGGGAGCTGATGGCGCGGCCGGTGGCCGACACCCTCTACCACCTGCTGGCCGGCTCGCTGCTGCTCGCCGAGGGCCAGGCGCTGCG
>DATFAJ010000447.1:0-12295 GCA_035254745.1 Candidatus Methylomirabilota bacterium
GCGTCGGCGGGCGGGATGAGCGGCCGCACCATGCCGGTCAGCAGCGTCTCGCGCGTCTCGAGCTCGAGATCGCCGGCCGCGAAGTCGAGCAGGGTCTGCCCGGTGCCGGGATCGAGCCGCAGGCGGTCCTGCTCGACGACCACCCGGCGATCGTGGAGCACGAGCCGCAGCTCGGCGAGCGGGGTCTGAACGTCCGGGACGAGGCGTCGCGCCCCGTCGAGCGCGGCCCGCACCTGGCGCACGCTCGCCCCGCTCTCGAGGAGCTGGGCCGCGGCCCGGGCCGAGACCAGCTCGCGGAAGCGCAGGCCCCGCGGGTCGTCGCGCAGGAGCCCGAGCCGGCGGAGCTGCGAGCGCCGCTTGGGGGACAGCCGCAGGAGCCGCGTCAGCTCGCGCAGCGAGAACACCCGCTCGGGAGGAGGACTAGTGCTTGAAATGGCGGATCCCGCACACCACCATGGCCATGCCGTGCTCGTCCGCGGCCGCCACGACTTCCTCGTCGCGGAGCGAGCCGCCCGGGTGGATCACCGCGGTCGCGCCGGCCTTGGCGACCACGTCGAGCCCGTCCCGGAACGGAAAGAACGCGTCGGAGGCGCACACCGAGCCCTTGGTCTCGAGCCCGAGCTCCCGCGCGCGCATCACCGCGAGCCGCGCCGAGTCCACCCGGTTCATCTGCCCGGCCCCCACGCCCACCACCTGCTGCGCGGTGGCCAGCACGATGGCGTTGGACTTGGCGTGCTTGCCCACCCGCCACGCGAAGCGGAGGGCGGCGAGCTCCGCCGCGCTCGGGGCCCGGCGCGAGACCACCTTGAGGGAGGCCTCGTCCAGGTCGACGAGATCGGCGTCCTGGAGCAGCACGCCGCCCCACACGCTCCGCAGCTCCTGCTGCCGCGCCGGGTAGTCGCGGCGCGCGCACGGGAGCTGGAACACGCGGCACTTCTTCTTGGTCCGGCGGATCTCCTCGAGCGCGTCCGGCTCGTAGGCGGGCGCGAACAGGATCTCGAGCAGGATGCCGGAGAGCTCCTTCACCACCTCGAGGTCCACCGTCCGGTTGAGCCCCACGATGCCGCCGTAGATCGACACCGGGTCGCAGGCCTTGGCCCGGCGGATGGCCTCCCCGGCACCCTGGCCGAGGGCGACGCCGCACGGGTTGGTGTGCTTGATCACCACCGCGGCCGGGTCGTCGAACTCGAGCAGCAGGCCGAGCGCGGCCGACCAGTCGAGCAGGTTGTTGTAGGAGAGCTCGGGCCCGTGGAGCTGGCTGGCCGCGCTCAGACCGAGCCCGCCCGCGGCCGGGCGGTAGAACGCGGCGGCCTGGTGCGGGTTCTCGCCGTAACGGAGGGACTGCACCCGCACGCCCTCGAGCGCGAGGCGCTCGGGGAAGCCGCCCGCGGGCGCCCGGCGCCCCGCCGCGGCCGGGTCGCGGAGGTACGCGGCGATGGCCGCGTCGTACTGGGCGGTGCGCCGGAAGGCCTCCGCGGCCAGGCGGAACCGCGTCTCGTCCGAGAGCGCGCCGTCGGACTTCCGCAGCTCGTCGAGCACCGGGCCGTACTGGGCGGGATCGGTCACCACCGCGACGTGGGCGTGATTCTTGGCCGCCCCCCGGATCATGCTGGGGCCGCCGATGTCGATGTTCTCGATGGCCTCCTCGAGGGTGACGCCGGCCTTCGCGACCGTCTGCTCGAACGGGTAGAGCGTGACCGCGACCAGGTCGATGGGCCGGATCCCGTGGCGCTCGAGCGCGGCCACGTGCTCGGGGATCTCGCGGCGGGCCAGGAGGCCGCCGTGCACCTTGGGGTGGAGCGTCTTCACCCGCCCGTCGAGCATCTCGGGGAACCCGGTGACCTCGGCCACGTCCACCACCGGGACGCCGGACTCGCGCAGCAGCCGGGCGGTGCCGCCGGTGGAGACGATCTCGGCGCCGAGCGCGGCCAGGCCGCGCGCGAACTCCACCACCCCGGTCTTGTCGTGCACGCTGATCAGAGCGCGTCCCAGTCGTGTCATGGTCTCTCCCTGATGTCCACCCGGCGGCCCCGGATCTCGAGCCGGCCCTCCGCGAACAGGCGCACCGCCTCCGGGTAGATCCGGTGCTCCTCGACCAGGATGCGCGCGCCGAGGCTCTCCTCGGTGTCGCCCGGCTCCACCGGCACCGCCGCCTGCAGCACCACCGGCCCGGTGTCGACTCCCTCGTCCACGAAGTGGACGGTGGCGCCCGACACCCGCACCCCGTGCGCCAGCGCCTGCCGGTGCGGGTGGAGGCCCGGGAAGGCGGGCAGCAGCGACGGGTGGATGTTGAGCAGCCGGCCCGCGAAGTGGGCGACGAACCCCGCGCTCAGCAGGCGCATGTAGCCGGCCAGGCACACGAGGCCCACCCGGCGCTCCTCGAGCACCGCGATCACCGCCTTCTCGTGCGCCTCGCGCGACGGGTGCTGCCTGGGATCCACCACCACCGCCTCGATGCCACGCTCGCGGGCCACCGTCAGCGCGGGCGCGCCGACCCGGTCGGTGACCAGCACCGCCACCGAGGCCGGGATGCGCCCGGCGGCGGCCGCCTCCGCGAGGGCGCGGAAGTTCGAGCCGCGTCCGGAGGCGAGCACGCCGACCCGCAGCGGCTCAGGCATAGTCCACTCCCGGGTCTCCCGCGACGATCTCGCCCACGTCGAACACGCGCTCCCCCGCGGTCTCGAGCCGCTGGGTGGCGGCGGCCACGTCGTCGGGCGTGACGACCAGGAGGAAGCCCAGGCCCATGTTGAAGGTGCGCCGCATCTCCGCGTCGTCGACCGAGGCCGCGCGCTGGATGGCGGGGAAGATCGGCGGCACCGGCCAGGCCGACGCGGTGATGCGGGCGCGCCGGCCCGCCGGCAGCACGCGCGGGAGGTTCTCGGTGATGCCGCCGCCGGTGACGTGGGCCATCGCCTTCACGGTCACCTCGCGCAGCAGGCCCAGCACCGGGCGCACGTAGATGCGGGTGGGCTCGAGCAATTCGTCGACCACCGGCCGGCCCACTCCCGGGATGGGATCGTTGAGCTTGAGTCCCATGCGGCCGAAGATGGCCTCGCGGGCCAGCGTGTAGCCGTTCGAGTGCAGGCCCGAGGAGGCGAGCCCGAGCACCCGGTCGCCGACCGCCACGTCGGCCCCGGTGACGAGCAGGCTCTGCTCGGCCACGCCCACCGCGAAGCCGGCCAGGTCGTACTCTCCAGGAGCGTAGAAGGCGCCCATCTCCGCGGTCTCCCCGCCCACCAGGGCGCAGCCCGCCTGGAGGCAGCCCGCCGCGATGCCGCTCACGATGGCCTCGATCCGATCGGGCTCGACGCGGTGCACCGCGAGGTAGTCGAGGAAGAAGAGCGGCTCGGCGCCGTGCACGAGCAGGTCGTTGACGCCCATCGCGACCAGGTCGAGGCCCACCGTGTCGTGACGGTCGGCCATGATCGCGATCCGGAGCTTGGTGCCGACGCCGTCGGTGGAGGACACCAGGACCGGCTCGCGGTAGCCCGCCGGGACCTTGCAGAAGGCGGCGAAGGCTCCGATGCCGCCCAGCACCTCCGATCGCCGGGTGGACGCGGCCAGCGGCGCGATGCGGCGAACCGCGAGGTCGCCGGCCTGGATGTCCACGCCGGCCTCCCGATACGTCAGCGGGTCCATACCCCCTACGAGTCGAACAACCTGAGCTGCGCCAGTTCCTCGGACTCGAAGCCGACCTGGTACTGGCCGGTGAAGCACGCGTGACAGAAATGATTCGGGTCCGACCCGGTGGCCTTGAGCATGCCCTCTAGCGAGAGATAGCCGAGGGAGTCCGATCCCAGGTAGCGCTGGATCTCGTCGACCTTGTGGCTCGCCCCGATCAGCTCCCGCCGGGTGGGCGTGTCGATCCCGTAGTAGCACGGCCACTGGATCGGCGGCGACGAGATGCGCACGTGCACCTCACGCGCGCCCGCGGCCCGGATCATCTTGACGATCTTGCGGCTGGTGGTGCCGCGCACGATGGAGTCGTCCACCACCACCACCCGCTTGCCGTCCAGCACCTCGCGGTTCGGGTTGAGCTTCACCTTGACCCCGAAGTGCCGGATGCCCTGCTGCGGCTCGATGAAGGTGCGGCCCACGTAGTGGTTGCGGACGAGCCCGCTGTCGTAGGGCAGCCCCGACTCCTCGGAGAAGCCAAGGGCGGCGCCCACCCCGGAGTCCGGCACCGGGATCACGAGGTCGGCCGCCACCGGATACTCGCGGGCGAGCTGGTGGCCGAGCGCCTTCCGCACCGTGTGCACGTTGCGCCCCCACAGCACCGAGTCCGGCCGCGCGAAGTAGACGTACTCGAACACGCACTGGAGCCGGGCCGCGGGCCGGAACGGACGGAGCGAGGTGAGGCCCCGGTCGTCGACGACCAGGATCTCGCCCGGCTCGACGTCGCGCTCCACCTTGGCCTCCATCAGGTCGAGCGCGCAGGTCTCGGAGGCGAGCACCCACCCCTCGCCGAGACGCCCCAGGGTGAGCGGGCGGAAGCCGGAGGGGTCGCGCACGCCGATCATGCTGTCGGGCGTCAGCAGCAGCAGGGTGTAGGCGCCGCGCACGCGGGTCAGGGCGCGGGCGAGCTGCTCGGCGAGGGTCGCGCCCTCGGATCGGGCGAGGAGGTGCAGGATGACCTCGGTATCGGACGAGGACTGGAAGACCGCCCCGTCCTTCTCGAGTTCCTCCCGGAGCGCCTCCGCGTTCACGAGATTGCCGTTGTGGGCGATGGCCACCGGGCCGTGCGCGGTGGTGCCGGTGATCGGCTGGGCATTGCGCAGGTTGGAGCTGCCCGCGGTGGAATAGCGCACGTGGCCGATGGCGCGGTGGCCGGGCAGGCGCTTGAGCCGCTCCCGGCTGAAGACGTCGGCCACCCAGCCCATCGCCTTCTCGACCTGGAAGTGGTGCCCGTCGGTGGAGGCGATACCGGCCGACTCCTGCCCGCGGTGCTGCAGCGCGTAGAGACCGAGATAGGCGACGTTGGCGGCCTCGGCGTGGTTCCAGATGCCGAAGAGGCCGCACTCGTCGTGGAACTTGTCGTCCAGATCGAGTGCCGTCGGCTCAGCTGACGTATCGCTCAAAGCCGCCCCTCCAGGCTAAGGTGATCCGGTCCAGGTGCAGATCCACGAGACTCGTACCGCCCGCCGCGACGACCAGCCGCTCCCCTTCGACCGTGCCGATGAAGCGCCACGGTACGCGGAACTCGCTCATCAGCTGCTCGAAGTGCCGCACCGCCTCCGCCTTCACCGAGACCACCACCCGCGACGGGCCCTCCCCGAAGAGCGTCAGGTCGGGGCGGCTCCCGATCGACCCGAGATCGACCGCCGCGCCGACCGGCCGCGGCCCGCTCACGCAGCTCTCCGCGAGGGCCACCGCCAGGCCCCCCTCCGCGCAATCGTGGGCCGAGGCGAGGAGCCGCGCTCCGATCGCGGCGCGACAGGCCTCCTGCACCGCCCGCTCGACGGCCAGGTCCAGCGGAGCCAGCCGCCCGGCGATCGTTCGCTCGCGCATCCACAGCAGCTCCGACCCGCCCAGGCTGACCGCGTCGGGCCCCAGCAGCGCGATCCGGTCGCCCGGGGTCGCGAACCACTGGGTGCTGCGGGCCTCCGCGTCGTCCAGGATCCCGGCCATGCCGATGACCGGCGTGGGGAGGATCGCCTGACCCAGGGTCTCATTGTAGAAGGAGACGTTGCCGCCCACCACGGGGATTTCGAGCGCGTGACACGCCTCGCTGAGCCCCGCCACCGCCTCCTTGAACTGCCAGAGGATCTCCGGGCGCTCGGGCGAGCCGAAGTTGAGGCAATCGGTGAGGCCGAGGGGCCGCGCCCCGCTCACCGAGAGATTGCGTGCCGCCTCGGCCACCGCCATGGCCGTGCCGACGCGCGGATCGAGATAGACGAAGCGCGCGTTGCAGTCGGTGGTTACCGCCACCCCGATGCGGGAGCCCTTGATGCGCAGCACGCCCGCGTCCGAGCCGGGCAGCACCAGCGAGTTGATCCCGACCTGCTGGTCGTACTGGCGGTAGACCCACTCCTTCGAGGCGATGCCGGGCGACCCGAGGAGGCCCAGGAGAGTCTCCGCCGCGTCGGGCGGCGCGGGCCGCGCGAGCGGATCGAAGGCGGCGAGCGCGTCCTGCCACGCGGGCCGCGCGGTGGGCTTCTCGTACACCGGCGCCTCGTCGGCCAGCGCGCGGACCGGCACCTCCGCCACCACCGCGCCGTGGAAGCGCACCCGGAGCAGGCCGTCGGCGGTCACGGTGCCGATCTCGACCGCGTCGAGCTCCCACTTGGCGAAGATCGCGCGGACCTCCTCCTCGCGGCCCCGGGCGGCCACCAGCAGCATGCGCTCCTGCGACTCCGACAGCATGATCTCGTACGGGGTCATGCCGGTCTCGCGCTGGGGCACGCGGGAGGCCTCGATCTCCATGCCGGTCCCCGCGCGCGCGGGCATCTCCGAGCAGGCGCAGGCGAGCCCCGCCGCGCCCATGTCCTGGATCCCCACGATGGCGCCGGTGGCCATCGCCTCGAGGCACGCCTCGAGGAGCAGCTTCTCGGTGAACGGGTCTCCCACCTGCACCGTCGGCCGCCGCTCCTCCGCGGTCTCGTCGAAGGTGGCCGAGGCCATGGTGGCCCCGTGGATGCCGTCGCGCCCGGTCTTGGCTCCCACGTAGAAGACCGGGTTGCCCACCCCGTCGGCGCGCGCCCGGAAGATCGCCCGCTTGCTGACGAGACCGACCGCCATCGCGTTGACCAGCGGGTTGCCCGCGTACTCGGTCGCGAAGCCCACCTCGCCGCCCAGGTTCGGGACCCCGAAGCAGTTGCCGTACCAGCCGATGCCCGAGACCACGCCCTCGATCAGCCGGCGCGTCCGCGGGTCGGCGGGATCGCCGAAGCGCAGCGAGTCGAGGACCGCGATGGGGCGCGCGCCCATGGTGAAGATGTCGCGCAGGATGCCGCCCACCCCGGTCGCGGCGCCCTGCAGCGGCTCGATGAACGACGGGTGGTTGTGGCTCTCGATCTTGAAGGCCAGGGCGAGGTCTCCGCCCAGGTCGACGATGCCCGCGTTCTCCCCCGGCCCCTGGAGCACGTGCGGCGCCTGGGTGGGCAGGCCGCGCAGGAACACGCGCGAGTGCTTGTAGGCGCAGTGCTCGGACCACAGCGCGGAGAAGAGCCCCAGCTCGGTGAAGGTGGGCTCCCGGTGGAGGCGTCGGATGATGCGGTCGTACTCTTCGGCCGTGAGGCCGTGGCTCAGGGCCAGGTCCAGCGTGACCTTAGGCTCGCCCGCGGTCACCCCGCCCCCACCCCGTTCGCACGGTGGCCTACCGCTTGAGGAATGAGCCGTCTTCGACGAGGGTGCCGAGAATCGAGTGGAAGATCAGCGTGCCGTCGGTGCCTCCCACCGCGGACTCGGCGGCCCGCTCCGGGTGCGGCATCAGGCCGAGGACGGTCCCCTCCTCGTTGATCACCCCCGCGATGTTGTCGATCGAGCCGTTGGGGTTGGCTTCCTTCACCACGCGGCCGTTCTCGGTGCAGTAGCGGAAGACGATCTGGTTCTTGGCCTTGAGGGAGCGGATCGTGTCGGGGTCGGCGTGATACTTACCCTCCCCGTGCGAGATGGGCATCTTCAGTACCTGCCCGGGGCGCATCGCGCGGGTGAAGGCGGTGTCCGCGTTCTCGACGAGCAGGTGGGTCGACTGGCAGCGGTACTGCAGGCACTCGTTGCGCATCAGGGCCCCGGGAAGGAGCCGGGCCTCGCAGAGGATCTGGAAGCCGTTGCACGACCCGAGCACGAGGCCGCCGCGCGCGGTGAACTCGGGGAGGGCCTCGACCACCGGCGAGCGCCCCGCCACCGCACCGGCCCGGAGATAGTCGCCGTAGGAGAAGCCGCCGGGGAGGATCAGGCAGTCGAAGTCGGCGAGGTTCGCGTCCCGGTGCCAGACGTAGCGTACCGGCTGGTGCAGCACCTCGCCGATGACGTAGTGAAAGTCGCAGTCACTCCACGTGCCCGGGAAGATCACCACGCCAAAGTTCATGGGACCGTGTGTTCCTCCTTGTGATTGCTACTCCGTCACTCTAACCCGCCGTCCACGATCTGACAAGGGCCTCGGCGCGTCCAGTCGTGCGGTGAGCGCCCCGCTAGCGACCGTCGCCGAGCATTTCGACCGTGAAATCCTCGATCACCGGGTTGCAGAGGAGGCGCGCGCACATTTCGTCGACCCGCCGGCGGGCCTCGTCGAGGCCGAGACCGTCGAGCTCGACGTCGACCACCTTGCCGACGCGCACGTCCTGCACCTCCCCGAAGCCCAGGCCGGCCAGCGCCCGCTTCACGGTGGCGCCCTGAGCGTCCAGGATGGACGGCTTGAGACGGACGAGGACGCGGGCCCTCACGCCGGGAGCCCGATGCGCCGGTAGATCGCGGCCACGTTGCGCAGGTACCACTCGGGATCGAAGCACCCGTCGAGCTCGGGCCGGGTCAGATGGGCCATCACCTCGGGGTCGGCGGCCAGGAGGTCCCGGAAGGCGGTGCGCTCGCGCCACGCGGTCATCGCGTTGCGCTGGACCATCTCGTAGGCCTTCTGGCGGGCCAGGCCCTTGTCGGTGAGCTTGAGGAGCACCCGCTGGGAGAAGAGCAGGCCGAAGCTCCGCTCCATGTTCTCCCGCATCCGCTCCGGGTAGACCTGGAGGCCCTCGACGATGCGCGTCATCTGGTGGAGCATGTAGTCCACCAGGCACGTGGAGTCCGGCAGGATGACGCGCTCGACCGAGGAGTGGCTGATGTCCCGCTCGTGCCACAGGGCCACGTTCTCGAGCGCGGCCAGCGCGTTGGTCCGCACCAGGCGGGCCAGGCCGCATACCTGCTCGCAGGAGACCGGGTTGCGCTTGTGGGGCATCGCGCTCGAGCCCTTCTGCCCCACCGCGAACGGCTCTTCTGCTTCCAAGATCTCGGTACGCTGGAGGGAGCGGATCTCGGTGGCCACCTTCTCGAGCGACGCGGCCGTGATGGCCAGGGCGGTCGAGAACTCGGCGTGGCGGTCCCGCTGCACGATCTGGTTCGAGATCGGCGCGGCCTCGAGCCCGAGGAGGCGGCAGGCCTCCTCCTCCACGTCCGGGTCCACGTGGGCGAAGGTGCCCACCGCGCCCGAGAGCTTCCCCACCCGCACCGTCTCGCGCGCCCGCCGGAGGCGCTCCAGGTTGCGCCCGGCCTCGCTGTACCAGAGGGCGGCCTTGAGGCCGAAGACCATCGGCTCGGCGTGGATGCCGTGGGTGCGCCCCACGCAGAGGGTATCCCGGTGGCGGAGCGCCAGCGTGCGGAGCGCGGTCCGGAAGCGCTCGAGGCCCGCGATCAGCAGCTCGGAGGCCTGCTGCAGCTGCAAGGCCAGCGCGGTGTCCACCACGTCCGAGGAGGTGAGCCCCATGTGGACGTAGCGGGAGTCCGCTCCCAGCGCCTCCTCGAGATTGGTCAGGAACGCGATGACGTCGTGCCGGGTGGTGGCCTCGATCAGGTCGATGCGCTCGGCCGAGACCCGGGCGCGGGCCTTGATCCGCCCCAGCGCGTCGACCGGGATCAGGCCGCGGCGCGCGTAGACCTCGCACACCGCCAGCTCCACCTGCAGCCAGGCCTCGTACTTGGCGTCCTGGGTCCAGAGCCGCGCCATTTCGGGGCGCGCGTAGCGGGAGATCACGGGAGCCTCCTAGGCGCGGAGCAGGCCCCGGGGGAAGTGCCGGCGGTTGACCGCCCCTAGGGTCATGAGCGAGAGCTGCTCCTCGTCGAGCACGCGGTGGATCAGGGCGTCCACGTCCTCCATGCGGACCGCGTCGATGGCGGCGAGCATCTCGTCCATGGACATGAACGAGCCGAACCGCATCTCGTGCCGGGCCAGCCGGTTCATCCGGGAAGACGTCGACTCGAGCGACAGCATCAGGCTACCCTTCAGATGGTCCTTGGACCGCCGGAGCTCCTCGGCGGTGACCCCGTCCTTCTTGAGGCTGCGGATCTCCTTCATCAGCGCGTGCATGACCTTGCCGAAGTTGGCCGGGTCGGTGCCCGCGTAGACGTAGAAGAGCCCGGTGTCGCGGTAGGCCTGCTGCCCCGAGTGCACCGAGTAGACCAGGGCCTGTCGCTCGCGGATCTCCTGGAAGAGCCGGGAGGACATGCTGCCCCCGAGGATGTCGTTCAGCAGGTAGAGCGCGTGGCGATCGGGGGCCGCGTCCGACACCCCGGGTAGCCCCATGACGAGGTGGACCTGCTCGAGCGGTTTCTGCACGGTGTGGACGCCGGGGTGGATCGCGGGCGGGGTGAGCCCGTGCGGCTCCGCCGGCCGATCCCAGCCCTCGAAGCCGGCCGCGAAGAGGTCGGCCACCTGCTCGTGGGAGGCGTTGCCGGCCACCGCGACCACGATGCGGGTCGGGACGTACTCGCGCTCGAAGTAGCCCAGCACCGTGTCCCGGTCGAAGGCCTTCACCACGTCCCACCGGCCGAGGATCGGGCGCCCGAGCGGGTGATCCGCCCAGACCCGCTCCGCGAACAGGTCGTGGATGAGGTCGTCCGGGGTGTCCTCCACCATCTTGATCTCCTGGAGGACGACCGCCTTTTCCTTCTCGATGTCGCCGGCTGCGAACAGCGGGTGCCGCAGGATGTCGGTGAGCAGCTCCACCGCGAGCGGCAGGTGCTCGTCGAGCACGCTCACGTAGAAGCAGGTGTGCTCCTTGGCGGTGAACGCGTCCATGTGGCCGCCCACCGAGTCGATCGCCCGCGCGATCTCCTCGGCGGAGCGCGACGCGGTGCCCTTGAAGACCAGGTGCTCGATCAGGTGCGAGATGCCGCCGAGCGCCTCGGGCTCCACCCGCGAGCCCGTCTCCACCCAGATCCCGACCGCCACCGAGCGCACGTGCGGCATCGTCTCGGTGACGAGGCGGACGCCGTTGGGCAGCGCGCTCTTGCGATAGGGCACTAGGCAGAGCCCCCCGCCGCGGGCGCGATCTTGAGCTTCTCCTGCTCCGCGATCGCCGGCTGGTCGCGGTGCGCCGCCTTGCGCGAGAGGCGCATCTTGCCGTTGCCGTCGATCTCGATCACCTTGACCGCCACGATGTCGCCCTCGGAGAGCACGTCGCCCACCGAGCGGATGCGGCTCTCCGCGATCTGGGAGATGTGGAGCAGCCCCTCGTTGCCGGGAATGATCTCCACGAAGGCGCCGAACTCCTTGATCGACTTGACCTTGCCCACGTAGATGCGGTCGAGCTCGGCCTCGCGGCAGATGTCCTGGATGATGCCGATCGCCATCTGGGCCGCCTCGGCGCTCGGGGAGAACACCGTCACCTTGCCGTCGTCCTCCACGTCGATCTTGGCCCCGGTCTTCTCCTGGATGCCGCGGATGACCTTGCCGCCGGGTCCGATGATCTCCCGGATCTTCTCCGGGCGGATCTTGATGGTGAGGAAGCGCGGCGCGTTCGGCGAGAGCTCGGCCCGGGGCCCCTTGATGACCTCGGCCATCTTGCCCAGCACGTGCAGGCGGGCGTCCTTGGCCTGGGCCAGGGCCCGGCGCATGATGTCGACCGATACCCCGCCGATCTTGATGTCCATCTGCAGCGCGGTGATGCCCTTCTCGGTGCCGGCGACCTTGAAGTCCATGTCGCCGTAGTGGTCCTCGCTCCCCATGATGTCGGTGAGGATGCCGACCTTGTCGCCTTCCTTGACCAGGCCCATCGCGATGCCCGCCACCGGGGCCTTGAGCGGCGCCCCCGCGTCCATCAGCGCCATGGAGGCCCCGCAGACGGTGGCCATCGAGGACGAGCCGTTCGACTCGAGGATGTCCGACACCACCCGGATCGTGTAGGGGAACTCCTCCCGGGTGGGCAGCACCGCCTCCACCGCCCGCTGGGCGAGCGCGCCGTGGCCGATCTCGCGCCGGCCCGCCGTCCCGAACCGCTTGACCTCACCGGTCGAGAACGAGGGGAAGTTGTAGTGGAGCATGAAGCGGCGGTAGCCGTTGCCCTCGAACGACTCGATCTTCTGCTCGTCGTCCTTGGTGCCGAGGGTGGCCGACACCAGGGCCTGGGTCTCGCCGCGGGTGAAGAGCGCCGAGCCGTGGGCGCGCGGCAGGTACTCCACCTCGCTCCAGATCGGCCGCACCTCCTTGACGCTGCGGCCGTCCACCCGGATGCCCTTGTCCACGATCAGCCGCCGCACCTCGCTCTTTTCCACCTTCTCGAAGGCCTCGCGCACCTTGGCGCGCTGGGTCTCGTCGCCACCGACGGCGGAGAAGATCTCTTCGAAGATCGCGTCGAGGGCCTTGGCCCGG
>DATFAJ010000448.1:0-7398 GCA_035254745.1 Candidatus Methylomirabilota bacterium
GGCGGAGCAGGAGCGCGATCGCGATCTCGAGGATCTGCTGCTGGCCGCCCGACAGCGTTCCCGCCGGCGCCCGCCGCTTGGTCCCGAGCATGGGAAAGCGCTCCAGCATCGCCTCGATGTCCCGTCGCACCGAGGCGTCGGCGCGCGTGTAGGCGCCCATCTCCAGGTTCTCCTCCACGCTCATCGCGGGAAAGTTGCACCGTCCCTGCGGCACGTAGGAGCAGCCGCGACGCAGGACGCGCACCGGGCTCTCGCCCGCGATCTCCTGGCCGGCCAGCCAGATGCGGCCCCGCGAGGGGGTGACCATCCCGAACACGGTGCGGAGGAGGGTGGACTTCCCCGCCCCGTTCGCCCCGATGATCGAGACGATCTCGCCGGTCCGCACGTCGGCCGAGACCCCACGCAGGACCTCGATCTCGCCGTACCCCGCGTGCACGTCCTCGAGCTCCAGCAGGACGTCGCCGGGCCCGTCAGTGGCCAAAGTACGCCTCCACGACCTTCGGGTCCCGCCGGACGACGTCGGGCGGGCCCTCCGCGATCTTCTGCCCGTGGTCGAGCACGACAACCCGCTGGGAGATATCCATCACCACGTCCATGTTGTGCTCGACCAGCACCACCGTCTTGCCCTGGCGGTGCAGCGCCCGGATCTGGGCCTTCATCTGCTCGATCATGGTCGGGTTGACCGCGGCCGCCGGCTCGTCGAGGAGCAGCAGCTCCGGATCCGGCATCAGGGCGGCCGCGAAGGCCAGCAGCTTCCGCTGACCGTAGGAGAGCGTGCCCGCCGGCGCCTCCGCCCGCGCGCCCAGGCCCACCGAGTCGAGCAGGCTCCGCGCCCGCTCCACCGCCGCCGCCTCGAGCCGGCGCACCCGCGGCGCCCGCACCAGCCGGCCGACCAGGCTCTCCTCCTGGTGCTGCTGCAGGAACGTGAGCAGGTTCTCGATCGCGGAGAGCCGCGGGAACACGCTGACGAGCTGGAAGGTGCGGCCGATGCCGAGGCGGGCGATGCGGTGGGCGGCGACCCCGGTCACGTCGCGGCCGCGGAAGGTCACCCGGCCCGCGTCCGGCGCCAGGTACCCGGTCACGCAGTTGAACAGGGTGGTCTTGCCCGAGCCGTTGGGGCCGATCAGGCTCACCAGCTCTCCCGCCTCGACGGTGAGATCCACCGCGTCGACCGCGGTCACGCCGAGGAAGCGCTTGGTGAGCCCGCGCGTCTCGAAGAGCGCCATCACCGGGCTCCCGGGGCCCGACGGCCGAGGGACGTGCCGCGCCGGATCACGCCCTCGAGTCCGTCGGGGAGCCGGATCACGATGACCAGCAGCAGGAGGCCGTAGATCACCATGCGCCAGGTCGGGGCCATCCGGAGGACCTCGGGCAGCGCGGTGAAGGCGGCCGCGCCGACCAGGACGCCCCGCAGGCTTCCGACCCCGCCCAGGAAGATCATGACCAGGAGGTTGATGCTCAGGCCCACGGTCAGCTCCCCCGGGCAGAGCACCCCCACGTAGGAGACGTAGAGCGCGCCGACCCCGCCGGCCACCGCGCCCCCGATGACGAAGGCGAGCATGCGATACCGCAGCGGGTCGATCGCCGCGGCCGCGGCCAGCGTCTCGTTGTCCCGGACCGCGTGGAAGGCGCGCCCGAGCCGGAAGGTCGTGAGGCCACGGTAGAGGAGGGCGACCAGCGCCAGCGCGGCCAGCCCCATCCAGTAGAACGCGGGCAGCGTGGCGATGCGCAGCGCGCCCACCTGCGGCTTGGGGATGCCGGTCACGCAGAGCGGGCCGTGGGTGAAGTCGACCCAGTTGGTGGCCACGACCTGGGTCACGATGGCGAAGCCGAGCGTGCCCATCGCGAAGCTGTGCTCGGTCAGCCGGAACATGGGCACGCCCACCGCGAGCGCGACCAGCGCCGCGACCGCGATGCCGGCGGGCAGCGCGGCCGCGAAGGGCCAGCGGCCCTCGGTCGCGAGGAGGGCGGCGGCGTACGCGCCGAGCCCGAAGAAGGCGGGATGCGCCAGCGAGAGGCTCCCCACGTGGCCGACCACCAGGTCGTAGCTGAGCGCCAGCGCCCCGTAGAGCGCGGTGAAGATCAGCACGTGCAGGACGTACCGCTGCTGCCCGGGCAGCGCCGCCGCGACGATCCACGGCACTGCGACCAGCACGCCCGAGCCCAGCCCCCAGCGCACGGCGCGCACGGTCAGATCCCGATCCGCCGGCCGAAGAGCCCCTGCGGCCGCACCAGCAGCACCGCCACCATGACCACGAACGCGATCGCGTCCTTGTACGCGTAGGACACGTACCCGGCCGCGAGCGACTCCGCGATGCCGATGAGGAAGGCGGCCGCGATGGCTCCGCGCACGTAGCCGAAGCCCCCCACGATGACCGCCGCGAACGCCTTCAGGGTCAGCAGCGCGCCCACGTCGGGAAAGATGTTGAAGAGCGGCGAGACCAGCGCGGCGGCCGCCCCGGCGAGGCCGGCCGAGATGCCGAAGGTGGCGAGGGCGACCTGCTGGACGTCGACCCCGACCACTGCGCACGCTTCTCGGTTCTGGGACATCGCGCGCATCGCCTTCCCGAGCTTGGCGTGGGCCACGAACCACTCGAGCCCGGCGAAGATCGCCACCGCCGCGACCAGCACCAGCAGCCGCTGCCACGCCAGGCGCACGCCGCCCACGTCGAGGATGGCGGCCGACAGCCGGGTCGGCACCTCCTTCGGCTGGGTGCCGAACACCAGGATCGCCAGGTTGGTCATGGTGATCGAGGTGGCCAGCGTGGCGATGAGCTGCACGTGCCACGTGCGGGTCAGGATCGCGCGGATCACCCCGCGCTCGTAGGCGAGCCCGAACCCCGCCATCGCCGCGGCCGCGGCCAGGCCCGCCACCGGATACGGCAGCCCCAGCTCGGCGTACGCGTACCAGAAGGCGTAGCCGCCCAGCATGTAGAACTCGCCGTGCGCGAAGTTGATCAGGCGGACCACGCCGAACATGAGGGCCAGGCCGGTGGCCACCATGGCATACAGCGAGCCCAGGGTGAGGCCGTGGACCAGCTGCTCGACGAGATCGCTCAAGCGCCCGCTACGGCTGGATCGGGATCTTCTCGAGCACCTTCAGCTGGCCGCCGCTGATCTCGACCAGGAGCATGTTGATGAACGCCTGGTGGGTGTCGTCGAACTTGATGCGCCCCACCGGGGTGTTGTGGACGTCCACCTCCTCGAGCGCGTCGCGGATCGCCTTGCGGTCGGCCTTCCCCGTCTTCTTGATGGCCTGCTCGATGGCGGGGGCGACCGCGTAGCGGAACGCGATGGCGGCCAGGCTGCCGTGGATGCGCACCGGCACCTTCCAGCGCTCGAGCCACTGCTTCTCCCACGCCGGGTCGAGCGCGGGCGTCCAGTAGGTGGCCTCCACCAGGCCGTCGGCGATGTTGGGGCTGTCCTTCACCTGGTACAGGAACTCGACCGTGGCCATGCTCCCCCGCGCGTAGAGCTTCTGGGTGAGCCCGACCTCGCGGAACTGGCGCATGAACACGCTGCCCTCGCTGGCCAGCATGACCAGCAGCACCGCCTCCGGGTTGGCCCGCTTCACGCGGGTCAGCACCGGCCGGTAGTCGGCCTGGCCCCGGTCGAAGAACTCGGTGGACACCAGCTTGATGCCGACCTTCTTGAAGGCGGCGTCGTAGGCCGTCGCGGCGCCCCGCCCGAAGTCGTCGTTCTGGGCGAAGATCGACACCGTCTTGGTCGACTGGGCCATGAACTTGGCGAACTGGTTGGCCAGCATCACGTCGTCCGGGTTGACCCGGAAGGCCCACTCGTTGCCGTTCTTGCCGATCAGCTCACGGATCTTGGGGTGGCTGCAGGCCTCGATCACCATCGGCACCTGCAGCTCCTTCACCACCGGCAGCGCGCCCAGGCACGCGCCGCTGTGGGTCTGGCCGACGATGACGTCGACCTTGTCCACGTCGACCAGCTTGCGCACCGCGCTCACCGCCTCGCCCGGGGTGCCCGCGTTGTCGCCCCAGTAGAGCTCGATCTTCCGGCCCATGATGCCGCCCTTGGCGTTGTACTCGTCGGCGAGCATCTGGGCCGCCCACTTGACGCCCTCCCCGGTGATCGCGGAGGGGCCGGTCATGGCCGACGAGAAGCCCACCCGGATCGGCGGCGCCCCCTGCGCCCGGGCCGGGGGTGCGTCGGCGGCGAGCCCCCACGCCAGCCCCACTGCGATTGCGATCCCGATCATGCGGTGTCCGGTGCCTGTCATCGCGCTCTCCTCGCTCGGCCCTCAGCCGATGATCTGCAGTTCCTGGCTCGACTGCGTGAGCCGGCGGACGCCGCCGGCGGTGATCTCGACCGCGTCCTCCACCTGGATCCCGCCCCACCCGTGCTCGTAGTACGGCGTCTCGACGCAGAAGACCATGCCCGGCTCCAGGACCGTCTGGCCCGCCGCGTTGATGGTGGGCGGATCGTAGGGCTCGAGCCCGATGCCGTGGCCGACGTGGTTGCGCTGGTAGTGCGGCAGCCCGTGCTCGCGGGTGACCTTCATGCCGATCTCGAAGATCTGGCTCACCGGCACCCCCGGCTTCATGGCCGCGATGGCGGCCTTCTCGCCGTCGCGGATCGCGTCGTAGTAGCGGCGTTGCTTCTCGGTGGGCGTCCCCAGCACCGCGGTGCGCGAGATGTCCGACCGATAGCCCTGGTAGACGCACCCCAGGTCGAGACGGACCAGGTCGCCCGCCTTGAGCGCGGTCTCGGAGGCGTACACGTCGGCGAGCGCGGCCCGATAGGGGCCGATGGTCACGACCGTGAAGAACGTCTGGGCCCCGCGGCGGATCACCTCCTGCTCGAAGGCGCTGGCCGCCTCGCGCTCGGTCACCCCCGCCTTGAGCATGCCCCAGATCGCGGCGATCCCGTCCTCCGCGATCCGCGCCGCCTTCTCGAGCCGGGCGACCTCGACCGGACTCTTGACCATCCGGGCCGCGCGGAAGTGGGCGTAGGCCGGCGTGATCGTGGTGCCCGCGAGCTGCTCGCCGAGGCGCTGCCACGTGGCCGGGAAGACGCCCGCCTCGTCGACGGCGATCCGCCCCCGGGCGACGCCCAGGCCCCCCAGCACCTCGCGCAGCGCCTCGCCGGGCCCGGCGGCGGGCCGGCTCGTGATCTCGCGGACCCGGGTACCGATCGGGCCCGGCTGGTCGGTGTAGTTGAAGAAGAAGTTCCCGTAGCAGGCGAGGCGGTCCACCTCGATGCCGTCCGCCGAGACCCCGGTCGACTCGATGAACGGGATGACGAGCCCCACCCCCTGGCGCGTGAACACCCCGTAGAGCTCGAGCCCCCGGAAGAGCGCGTGCGCGATCGAGCGAAAGCCGGTGACGTACTGGAGGTTCTCGGGCGTGCTGGCCACGATGGCGTCGAGCCCCTCGGCGTCGAGCACCTTCGCGAGCCGGGCCTTCACGTGCTGGTCCATGACGATCTCCTCGGAAGCGTGAGCCTAGCGAAAGTTGGGTACGACTTCCTGGCCGAACAGCTCGATGGCCTCCTGCATCTCGGCGACCGAGCCCGCCACGAACAGCATCCCGGACAGCGTCGTGACGCCCACTCGCTCGTAGGCGCGGATGCGCTCCGAGATCTCGGCCGGACTGCCGATCAAGTTGCGGGCGTCGAAGTCCCCGGTTTGCTCTCGGAGAGTCGACTTCTTGAGCGACTCCAGATGCTTGAAGAGCTGCGAGGCGCGGAAGCGGGCCACCGCCTCGTCGTGGGTACGCCCGATCGACACCGCGAACTGCGGGGCGATGTCGATCGCGGAGCCGTCGCGGCCCGCCGCGGCGGCGGCCCGGTGGATGTCGACGACTCCGCGCTCGATCTCCTCCGGGGAGAGCACCGCGGGCATCCAGCCCTGCGCGTACTGCCCGGCGCGCCGGCGCACCTCGGGGTGATTGCCTCCCGCGTAGATCGGCATGGGATCCTGCATCGGCTTCGGGAAGCACTCCACCTCCTCGAAGTGCACCGCCTGGCCGCGGAACGTCGCCCGCCGCTCGGTGAAGAGCAGCCGCAGGGCCTGCATGCCCTCGTCCACGATGGTCCCGCGGCGCACCCCGCGTGCGTCCGGGAAGAGGGCCTCGTACTCCTCGCGGTAGGCTCCCGTCCCCACCCCCAGGATGACCCGGCCCCCCGAGAGCTGATCGAGGGTGGCCACCTGCTTGGCGAGCACCGGCATGTTGCGCATCGGCAGCACGATGATCCCGGTGGCGAACCGCAGCCGCGTGGTGCGGGCCGCGCAGTAGCTGAACGTGATCAGCGGCTCGAAGAAGTTGGGCGGGTCCGGGAACTCCCGCTGCACGTAGCGCTGGGTCGTCATGTGGTCGTTGCCCCACACCGAGTCGAACCCGAGCCGCTCGCACAGGAGCGCAATGGGCAGGATGTCGGCCGGCCGGGCGAACGGCACCGGGTACATCATGCCCTCGATGCAGGTCGGGATGTGGACGCCGAACCTCACGCGCGGCTCCTCCACCAGGGCCCGAGCTCGGCGCCGATGACCCCCAGCTGCTCCACCGTGTCGGTCGGGCCGGACGGCAGGGCGATCAGCACGTCGAGCCCGGCGGCGCGCCAGTCGCGCAGGCGCGCCCGCACCTGGTCGGGCGTGCCCGCGAGCGCGAAGGTGTCGACGTGGGCGTCCGTCACCCGGTTGGCCCCGGACTCCCCGGCCGCCCGCGCCGCGCCGATGGCGAGCGTCTCCTCCGCGGTCACCCCGGCGTCGACCAGCAGGCTCTGCCCGTGCAGGTGCGCCAGGTAGCGCGCGAGCAGCGGGCGGACCGAGCGGCGCGCCGCCTCCGCGTCGCGGCCGATCGCCACCGGCACGTAGGCCAGGATCGGGAACCGCCCCGCGTGGCCGGCCCGGCTCCGCGCCGCGGCCACGGTGTCCCGCACGCGGCGGACGTGCGCGGGCGACGACATGATCGAGCACACCACGCCGTCGGCGACCGCGCCGGCGAGGGCGACGGCGCGCGGCCCCTTCACGCCCAGCACGATCGGCAGCGCGGCCTGGGCCGGCTTGAACTCCAGCGCGATCTCCCGGAGCGAGAACGCGGCGCCGGCGTGGGTCACCCGCTCGCCCGCCCACAGCCGGCGCACGACGTCGACGCACTCGCCGAGGGTGGCGAGCGGGCGCGGGGCGGGAATCGCCATCTGGTCCTCGACCCAGCGCCGCACCCCGGTGCCGAGCCCGAGCACGACCCGACCCGGGGCGATGTCGGCCAGCGCGGCGGTCTCCATGGCGAGCAGGGCGGGGTGACGGGTGTAGGGATTGAGCACGCCGAGGCCGAGGCCGAGCCGGGTGGTGACCGCGGCGGCGGCGCCGGCCACCGCGAAGGCGCCGGTCTGGAAGTAGTCCTCGATGAACCAGAGGCTGTCGAGGCCGGC
>DATFAJ010000449.1:0-4199 GCA_035254745.1 Candidatus Methylomirabilota bacterium
GCGGCCACGGCTGGCGGGCCTGCGTGATCAAGCCCGAGATCGGGGCCTCGGCCCACGAGACCCGGCTCGTGACCGGGGACACACTCGCCGAGGCGGCGACCGCGATCGCGAGCGGGGCCATCCGCCGGCCGCTGCTCGTGCAACCGTTCGTGGACGAGATTCGGACTCGCGGCGAGTGGTCCCTCGTGTTCATCGAGGGAAGCCTGACGCATACCGTGCTAAAGGCACCGGCTGCAGGCGATTTCCGGGTGCAGTCCTACCTGGGCGGCACGGTCCGGGCAGAGCCGGCTCCACCTGGCGCCGTGTCGGCCGCGCGCGCGGCGCTGGCCGTCCTGCCCGAGTCCCCGCTCTACGCTCGCATCGATGGGGTCGAGACCTCGGGCGGCTTCCTGATCATGGAGGTCGAGGTCATCGAGCCCGCCCTCTTCCTCACCCACGCGCCACCGGCCGCGGCGGTCCGGTTCGCGGAGGCGCTGCTGGCGAGGATCAGCGGGACAGCAACCGCCGTCGGCACGCCTCGAGATTGAGAAGAAACACATCGAGGGCGAATCGCCTGAGCCCTTCGGAGACGTCGGCTCGTACGAACTCCTGCCGCCGCCACAATCTCCGCCAGGCCGCCGGGAAGCTCGCCTTGAGACCGACCATCCCGGCCAGGTCGTCGGGCGCCAGGAACTTGACGGTCTCGACCCCCGCCACGAGGAGTCGCGCGAGGCACATGGGACAGGGCTCGAGCGAGCACACGAGCGAGTACCCGCGCATGTGCTCGGACTGCGGATGCCGCTCCTCGAAGGCGTTCATCGCCACCATCTCGGCGTGGAGGTCGCTACGAAACCGCGGAAAGAAGACCGAATTGCGCCCCCGGGCGACGATCCGTCCGGCCGGGTCGACGAGCACGGCTCCGACCCCGTAGTTACCCTCCCTCGCCGCCTCCAATGCCTCCCGGCAGGCGAGGATCCCGAGGCGCTGGTCCCGGTGCCGGGTCGGTTCCGCCGAGACATGGGCGAATCCGCCTTCCAGATCACGGAGCGTCATCGCCCCGCGGGCCTCTGGCCGGCTTCCTGCCTGGCGCGCCATGCCCCAGATCAGCACAGAGCGCCGTGCCCCCGCAAGCGGTCAGCCGAGTTCGAGTACAATGTGAGCGCCATGGACGTATCCGCCGTCGCGCGCTGGCGCGTGCTGTGCCTGCTGATGCTGGGCGCCTTCCTCGGGCTGAGCGGTGTGGTCTACGCGGTCGGCCTGCTCCCCGGCGACGCGGCCCTGCACGGCGAGATCCTGGAGGCGCGTGGCGGCCTCGCCCACGCGGCCGCGCGGTGGCTCGACTACGGCGGCAAGTGGGTCGTCCTCGCGCCCGCCATGGTGGTCGTCTTCGCGTGGTCGCGGGCGGTCCGGCGCCACTGGTGGCTGTGGTGCGCCCTGATGCCGGTCGGGGGCGCCTTCGAGCAGCTCTTCAAGTTCCTGGTCGGCCGGCCACGCCCCCGGGGCTTCCACTGGGGGTTCCCGAGCGGCCATGTCACCGCGGCGACGACCTTCGCGGTGCTCCTGCTCTACGCGCAGTCGCGGGAGCCGGCCTCGGCACGGGTGCGGGTGAGCCTGATCGTGCTGGCCGCGCTTCTGGTCGGCACGGTGGGCTTCGCCCGGGTCATCCTCAACGCGCACTGGCCCTCGGACGTGCTGGGCGGGGTGCTGCTCGGGGGCGGCTGCGCGGCCGCCGGCGCCTGGTGGGACAGCCTGCACGGCGAGACACCGCGGCCGGTGGACGGCGCGGTCCGGGTGCAGGGCTAGGATGCGCCCCTTCGTCGAGCTCGAGGATGTCGACTTCGCCTACGGCCCGGTCCCGGTGCTCGAGCGGATCAACCTGACGGTCGACCCGGGGGACTTCCTCGGCATCATCGGCCCGAACGGCTCCGGCAAGACCACCCTGCTCCGCATCATGCTCGGGCTGCTGCCGCCGACGCGCGGCACGGTGCGCCTCTTCGGCCATCCGCCCGCCGCGTTCCGGCAGTGGGGGCGCCTGGGCTACGTGCCCCAGCGGGCCACGCTCGACCCCGCGCTGCCGGTGACGGTGCGCGAGGTGGTGGCCACCGGGCTGCTCCCCTCGCTCGGCCTCTTCGGCCGGCTCGGCGCCGCCCCCCGCCGTCGCATCGACGAGGTGCTGGGGCAGGTCGGCATGGCCGACCACGCGGCCACGCGCATCGGCGCGCTCTCCACCGGCCAGCAGCAGCGGGTGCTGATCGCGCGGGCGCTCGTGTCCAAGCCCGAGCTCCTGATCCTGGACGAGCCGACCGGCGGCGTGGACCCGGAGGCCCAGACCAGCTTCTACGCCCTGCTGCACCACCTGAACCGGGAGCGCGACGTGACCCTGATCCTGGTGAGCCACGACATCGGCGTGGTGGCCAAGGAGGTCACCAAGCTCGCCTGCCTCAACCGGCGCCTGATCTTCCACGGCCGCCCCGGCGATTTCCTGAGCGACGCGGCGCTCACCGCGCTCTACGGCCCCGCGGTGCGCGTGGTCAGCCACGAGCACTAGGCCATGCCCGAGTTCCTCCAGTACGGCTTCATGCACCGGGCCTTCGCGGCCGGTGTGGTCACCGCGCTCATCTGCCCCGCCATCGGCGTCTTCCTGATCCCGCGGCGGCTCTCCCTCATCGCCGACACCCTCGCCCACGTGGCGCTCGCCGGGGTGGCGCTCGGCCTGGTCCTGGGGATCTCGCCGGTGGTGGGGGCGCTGGTGGTGGTCCTGGCCGGCGCGGTGGGAATGGAGCGGCTGCGCGCGCGCGGGGCGCTCCAGGGCGACGCGGCGCTCGCGGTGTTCCTCTCGGGCGGCTTCGCCCTCGCGGTGGTCCTGATCAGCCTGGCCCGCGGCTTCAACGCCGATCTGTTCGCGATCCTGTTCGGGAGCATCCTGACCGTGACCCCCGCCGACGTCTGGCTCATCCTGGCGCTCGGCGCGACCGTCACCGTCGCGATCGGCGCCTTCTACCGCCAGCTCCTGGCGATCACGCTCAACGAGGACCTGGCTCGCACCAGCGGCGTGCCGGTCGGGGCGCTCAACCTGCTGCTCACCGTGCTCACCGCGCTCACCACCGTGGTGGCGATGCGGATGGTCGGCGTGCTGCTGGTGTCGGCCATGATCGTGATCCCCACCCTGGCCGGCTTCGCGCTGGGCCGGAGCTTCCACACCGCCACCGCGATCGCGGTCGGCATCGCGCTGCTCTCCGTGGTCGCGGGGCTCATCGCGGCCTACTACCTGCGGCTGGCCGCCGGCGGTGCGGTGGTCCTGGTCGCGCTCCTGATCTTCGCGGCCGCGAGCCTGGCCCGCCGCCGACCCCGTCCGTTCGCCCGGGAGGTCCACCCATGATCCGTCTCCGAGCCGCGCTGCCCGCGGCGCTCCTGCTCCTGGCCGCGCTGGCGCCGGCCGCCATCGCCCAGGGCCCGGCGGGCAAGGGGGCGCCGAATCCCGAGTGCCCGCGCTGGCGCGAGGCGTTCGTGGGCATGCCGCTGCGCATGGTCTCGATCCAGGCCGGCCCCCGCACCCTGGCCCTGCGCGTGAAGCTGGCCGACAGCGGCGAGCGCCAGGCCGGGGGCTTCCAGTGCGCGACCCCCGACGAGATCAAGCGGCACCTCATCCTCTTCGACTTCGGCCGGGAGATCTTCACCCAGTTCCACATGCAGAACGTGCCGGCCGCGCTCGACATCGCCTTCGTCAAGGACGACGGGCGGATCTTCGCGATCCTCAAGATGGACCCGAGCCCGACCGAGCTCTACGGCCCGCTCGGCGAGTTCCGCTATGCGCTCGAGGCGCACGCCGGGTTCTTCGCGAGCCAGGGCATCCGCCAGGGAGAAGCCAAGCTGGTCGTGCCCACGACCCGCTGAGCGCGACCGCCGTGCACGCGCACCACCGTCACACCCACGGCTCCCGCCACAAGTACCAGCTGCGCGCGGTGTTCGGCCTCACCGCGGGGTTCCTGCTGGTGGAGGCCGGCGTCGGCCTGTGGACCGGCAGCCTCTCGCTCCTCGCCGACGCGGTGCACATGCTGGTCGACGCGGGCGGTCTCCTCCTGAGCCTGCTCGCGGTCTGGTTCGCGGAGCGGCCGGCGACGCCGGCCAAGACCTACGGCTACTATCGGGTCGAGATCCTGGCCGCCCTGGTCAACGGCGTGGTCCTGTGCGTGATGGCCATCGCCATCCTGGTCGCCACC
>DATFAJ010000450.1:0-6899 GCA_035254745.1 Candidatus Methylomirabilota bacterium
CTACGGCCGGCCCGCGGTGGACGAGTTCCCGCGCGAGATCTGGCGTCGGCTCCTCGCCGCGCACGCGCGCCATGCCTCCTCCGACGCGCTCGGCTACGGCTCGCCCGCCGGTCACGGCCCGCTGCGCGAGGCGCTCAGCGAATACCTCGGTCGGGCGCGCGGCGTGGTGAGCGACCCCGACCGCATCGTGGTGGTGAACGGGACCCAGCAGGCGCTGGACCTGATCGCGCGCGTGCTGCTCGATCCGGGCGACGGCGCGGTGGTGGAGGAGCCGCACTACCCCGGGGCCACCATTCCCTTCGAGGCGGTGGGCGCCCGCCTCCTGCGCGTGCCGGTGGACGCGGGCGGGCTCGATCCGGCCCGGCTCCCGCCCGCCGCGGAGCGCCCGCGGCTGGCCTACGTGACGCCCTGTCACCAGTTCCCCAGCGGCGTCATCATGCCGCTCGAGCGGCGCCTGGCCCTGCTCCGGTGGGCGTCCCGGGTCGGCGCGTGGGTCGTCGAGGACGACTACGTGAGCGAGTTCCGCTACGAGGGCCACCCGCTGGAAGCGCTCCAGTCGCTGGACCGCGACGACCGGGCGATCTACATGGGGTCCTTCTCGAAGACCCTGTTCCCCGCGCTGCGGGTGGGCTACCTCGTGCTGCCGCGCCCCCTGGTGCACCCCTTCCTCGCCGCCAAGTGGGCGGCGGATCGCTTCTCCGCCCCGCTCTACCAGGAGGCACTCGCCGAGCTCATCACCAGCGGCCAGTTCGAGCGCTATCTCCGCCGCGCGGGCGCCCGGAACGCGGGGCGCCGGCGGGCCCTGATCGCCGCGCTGGAAGAGCGCTTCGGCAGTCGCGTGGAGATCGCCGGCGAGAACACCGGCGTGCACCTCGTGGTCTGGCTGAACGACGTGCCCCCGGAGGAGCTCGGCGCCCTCATCGCGCGGGCGGCCAGGGCCGGGGTGGGGATCTACCCCGTGACACCGTATTACGCCGAGCCGCCCCGGCGCGCGGGCCTCCTCTTCGGCTATGCCGCGCTCTCGGAAGGGGAGATCCGCGCGGGGGTGCGCCGGCTGGCCGACCTGCTCTAGGTGTACGGGCCAACAAGATGGCTGCGCAGGATCCGGCTCCGCGGTAGGATTCTGGCGCCACGCCCTCGAACCGGAGCGAGAGGAGAGCGATCATGCACAGGCCGGTACGGTTTGCCGACGACATCGAGCCGCTGGTGCAGTTCATCGAGGACACCGACCCCGGCCGGATCCTCGAGGCCACGCTGGGCAAGCTCCGCGATGGCCTGTCGGTCAAGAAGCTCCTGACCGCGTCGGCGCTCGCGGTCACTCGCTCCTCGGACTTGCCGCCCGGGCATCACGGCGGGCCGCTGCACCCGCTCGTCGGGCTTCACGCCCTCCACCACACCGTGGAGCGCGTGTCGGGCGAGCAGCGGTTCCTGCCGATCCTTCAGCACGTCGCGCTGTCGAACAAGCACATCAATCACCCCGGCATGGGCCCGTACATCCTGGCGGACGCCAGGCCGGTGGACTCGGGCGGCGTCGAGGGCACGAAGAAGGCGTTTCTCGCCGCGGTGGATCGCGGCCTGTACAACGCCGCGGATCATGCCTTCCTCTGGCTCTGGGACCACATCCCGCCCGGGGAGGCGCTGGACCTGCTGCTGACCGTGGCGATCCCGAAGAACGTGCTCGACGATCACTACTTCATCTTCCCCATGTTCACGTGGCGGGCCCTCGACTGGCTGGGACGCGAGTACACCCCGTTCCTGATGCGCCCCGCCGTCCGGTACGTCAGCCGGTTCCCCACGCCGCCGCCGCTGCGGGACATCGAGCCGCTGCTCGAGGAGTACGAGCTCCTGAGGCGCCCGCTGGGGTTCCACACGAGCCCGGACGAGACACCGGCGATCGGTCTCCTGGGCGAGGCGATCACCGGGTGCGACGCCTATGCGGAGATCCCGAGGATGCTCGCGCGGGCCCTCGCGGACGGCCTGTCGCTCCAGGGCACCGGCGAGGCCTTGTCGATCGGCGCCGCCGGGCTGTTCATGCGCTCGCTCACGGGCAATCCGATGGACGTGCACCTGCACACCGGGGTGAACCTGCGGCGGTACCTCCTGCAGCTCGACGGGGTGAGCCTGCGCAACAAGCTGTTGGCGCTGCTGACCTGGCACACCGGCCCCGAGGTTCGCTCGACGCAGAATCGGATGGAGCCCCCGCCCCAGCCCAATCCGCAGGCCGTCGCGGGGCTGCCCCATCGGTCCCAGGCCGCGCTGCTGGATGCGCTCGAGGAGAGCATCTACACCCAGCCGCCGACCGACTGGTCGAAGGTCACCAACCTCGGGCAGATGCGCGCGGTGCCCGAGGTGAAGAACACCGTGAACCTGGCGCAGCAGTACGCCGACCTCGGGTACGACGCGGACGCCCTCATCGGCCGTCTGGCCACGATCGTCGTGCACGACAACTTCACCGAGATGCACGCCTTCAAGCACCACCAGGCGACCTTCGAGGAGTTCCACGCCACCCGGCTCCCGTGGCGCTGGCGCCATCTCGTGAGTGCGGCCCAGGCGTCGGCCATCTCCTACGGCAAGAACATGGAGATCTACGAGGAGGCGCTCGAGCTTCTCCACGCGTAGGATCCTGCTCCGTGCGCGGGACCGGTCGGCGCCCTGGAGGCCGGGCCGACAGGCCGCACGTGTTGCGCTCGCTGCGTTCAAGGGGGAAACTGGTGGCGTGCGATCCGCCGGGCGGGAAGCCGCCCGAGGGGTACATCCATCAGTGGAGCGCGACCGGCTTCGACAATGACTCCGGCCGAGTGCCTCGCTACTCCCGCACCGGGTCGTCGGACGGCGGCTCTTCGAGCGTGATGGTGTGCTCGGTCCCCGGCGCGCTCTGGTCCCTCGCGTGCAGGCGGAAGATCGCGGTGGCCGCCCACGCGGAGGAGGCCTCGCGCTCCCAGCCGCAAGAACACCTGATGCGCCAGCTCGGCCGAGGAGCGGTCACGGGGGGCCCTGGGTCACCGGGTACATTTGTCCCGGCCCGAGAGATGGCGTGGTTGCGCGAGGGGACGAGCGAAGCGGAGCGAGCACGCTTTCAGTCTACCGCGATGATCACTCCTGCATCACGGCCCAAGGTCTGGCGGTCCGAGGGCCTTTCGCCTACAATCGGCGGGCCGTGAGAGGAAACGCATGGATCACGTAGAGTTCGACCGCGAGCCGCCCGCGACCTTGACGACGATGGTCATGGCGTTCGGGGGATGGATCGATGCCGGCCGCGCCGCCACGGGCGCCTTGCGTCACCTGGCCCGCGACCTCCGGGCCACCCGGCTCGCGCGAATCATCCCCGAGGAGTTCTTCGTGTTCACCCAGGAACGGCCCGAGGTGCGGCTCCGGCCCGACGGGGGCCGCGACATCCACTGGCCACGGAGCGAGTTCTTCGCGTGGCAGCCGGAGGGACGGGACGGGCTCCTCCTCTTTCGCGGCCCGGAGCCCCATCAGCGGTGGCAAACCTACACCAAGGCGTTGCTCGGCGTGGCCGAGCGCTGCGGGGTGAGGCGGATCGTGTCGCTCGGGGCCCTCCTGGCCGGCGCCCCTCACACCCGGCCGGTGCGGGTCACGGCGCGCTGCACCGACCCCGCCGCGAAGGCGTTGCTCGAGGCCTGGGGCATCTATCGTCCTCCGACCTACGAAGGCCCGACCGGCATCTCCACGATCGTCCTGGACGCGGCGGAGCGACGGGGAATACACCATGTCGGCTTCATGGGGCAGGCGCCGCACTATCTGCCGGACTCCAAGAATCCGGCGGCGATCGAGGCCCTGGTGACCTATGTGGCCCGCTTGCTCGACCTGAGCCCGGACATGTCCGGCTTCGCGGAGGACATCCAGGAGTTTCGCTCGCAGTGCGACCAGGCGGTGGCCCGGGACCGTGCCACCCGGGAGCACGTGCGGAAGCTGGAGCAGGAGTACGACGCGGCGGCGACCGAGGAGCAGCCACCGCTCCCGGGGGGCGAGCTCGACTCGGAGAGGCTGATGCGAGAGGTCGAGGACTTCCTGCGCAAGCAGGGGGAGGGTGGCACGGGCGGGACCGGCGCCTAGCCCGTCGCGCCCGACGGGCGATCTTCGCGGCAGGCCCGGCGCCTATCCGACGGGGTCGAGAACCGCGCCGCCGGCCTCGACCGGCTTGGCGTCGATCAGGATGACCGCGAGCACGCACGGCGCGCTTCCGCGATTGACCCAGTTGTGGATGGTGCCCCGCTGCACCATGACGTCGCCGGCCTCGAGGTGGACGTTCGACTCGTCCAGCTCCATGTCGATCTCGCCGGATATGACCACGATGTAGTCGACCGAGGAGGTCCGGTGGTTGCGCGCGGCGACGCCGGGCGCGAACTCGATGACGCGGAAGATGGTGCCGTTCGGCAAGGTCAGGCCGGTCTTGCGCAGGCCCGCGTCGACCGAGCCGTCGTTGTTCGCGGGGAAGCCCTCGGTGGTCCAGACGTTGCAAGCCGTCGCTCCCGGCCGGCCGACGAACGTGTGCTGCGCCACCTCGTCGATCTGGACGATGGCTCGCCCGGTCGCGTCGTGGCCCGTGATCACCCGTCGCACGTGAAGCGCCATCTCTCCACCCTCCTCTTGACTACTCTCGCCATGGCCGCCGCCGCGACGGCCGATCTCCTCCGTTGGTCGTCGCTCACGTCACGGCGGGCGGTAGCCGAGCTGCTCGGCATCCACCGTCACCCGGATGAACGCGATGCACATCTCGTCGGTGGTCTCCTCGCCCCATCTCACGTCGCGCGGAGGACTGCTCGGGTTGCGCCGGTTCGTCGAGGAGTTGTCGTAGACCGCCTCCACGTCGATCCGGGTGCCGCCCGGTAGGGGCACCGGTCGTGCGAACGTATAGGTGCCCTGCCAGTGAAAGTCCCAGTCGTCGATGTAGATCAGGGGCTGCACGGTGCCATCGGGAGAGGTCGCGGTGACCTTCATGGAGCGACCGAGCAGGTGCATGTGGGGCGAGATCCCGATCGCGTGCAGGTCCCGACCGAGTGGGATCATGTAGGTGCTGCGCACCTCGTGGCGGGACGCCTCCGCCGGGATGAGGAAGGTGCGGTTGAGCACGGGTATCCAGCGCGCCCGCTTGTTCACCGGCTTCGTCGCGAAGTGGAGGGCGATCGTGGTGCGGTCGCTCTCGGGTCCGCCACGGCGATTGTGGTAGTGGACCTGCATCACCACCCGGGCTCCGGCGGGCAGGAGCACTCCCACGCCGTCGGGATCCACCTGCGGGCGGGCGCCCGGCGCCCACCCGCCGATGCCGCCCGTGGGCGCGAAGCCGGGGCCGCCGAAACAGGTGTACCCCAGGCCCGGGTCCGCCTGGTCGAGCGCCACCGAGGCTCCGGTGGTGTCGAGATAGGTGAGGACGTGGTGGACGATCTGCCGATTCCCCGGCGCGAACTCGACCGCCGAGAGGTAACGGTCCTCTGCGAAGCGGGTCGGGATCACGAAGCAACGATAGAGATCGCGGTCGCTCGACGGCACCTCGAAGGCGCTCTCGGGCGCCAGGACCGCGTCGGGCGCCCCCAGCGTCCACGTCTCGGGCCACTGTCGGGCCGGCGGGAGGTCGTGCGGGTCCCCTTCCGGTGCCCCCGCCGCGACCCAGTCGCGAATCGAGGCGACCTCGGTCTCGCTGAGCCGCCGAGCGTCCAGAAACTCGCCGAAGCCCGGGACGGGCTTCCAGGGTGGCATCCTCCGTCTCTCGACGACGCGCAGGATCTTCTGTCGCTCACGGTACGCATCCAGGTAGCTCAGGAGAGGGAATGGCGCGATGTCGCCGGGACGATGGCAGCCCTGGCAATGTTGCTGGAACACCGGCGCGATGTCCCGGCTCCAGGTCACCCCGTTGGCACGGTCGAGATCCGACGTGGATTGCTCGGACGTGGCGGGCACGCGTGAAGCGAGAGTGAGCGCGAGCAGGCCTCCGAGCGCGATGAAGACTCGCCGGGTCACCACCGCGTCAGCTCTCCGGCAGGGTGAAGGTGAACGTGGACCCCCGGCCCGGCTCACTCTCGACCCAGATCCGGCCCCCGTGCAGCTCGACGAACCTCTTTGCGAGGGTCAGGCCGAGGCCCGTGCCCTCCTGCTTGCGCGTCTCGTCGCTTCCCACCTGACGAAACTCCTCGAAGATGGCCGCCTGGTCCTCCGAGGCGATGCCGATCCCGGTGTCGGTGACGGCAATCTCGACCAGGCCGTTGTTCCAGCCGGCGGTCAGGCCGATCCGGCCTCCCTCCGGGGTGAACTTGACGGCATTGGAGAGGAGGTTGAGCAGGACCTGCTTGACCTTGCGCTCGTCCGCCACGAGCTCGCCCAGCCGGGGGTCGATGTCGACCCGCAGGGCGATGCCGTGGCGGCTAGCCCGCTCCCTGACCAGGGTGACGGCATTCTCCAGGGCGGCGGGCAGGTGGAACGTGATGAGGGCCAGCTCCATCCGGCCGGCCTCGATCTTGGAGAGATCGAGGATGTCGTTGATCAGGGAGAGCAGATGCTGGCCGGAGGCATAGATGTCCTTGAGGTACTCCTCCTGCTTGTCGGTGAGCTCGCCGAACATCCGCTGGAGCAGCACCTCGGAGAACCCGATGACGGCATTGAGCGGTGTGCGGAGCTCGTGCGACATGTTGGCGAGGAACTCGGACTTGTGGCGGCTGGCGGCCTCGAGCTGTCGGCTCTTGTCCTCGATCTCGTGAAAGAGCCGGGCATTCTGGATCGCCAGCGCGGACTGGGTCGCGAAGGTCCGCAGCAGCTCGATCGTCTCGGTCGGGAAGTCCCCCGGGCGGTCGCGCGACACGACGAGACACCCGATGAGCTGGCCCTCGCAGACCATCGGCACCGCGAGGATGGCCCGGATGCCGGATCCGATCAAGTCGTCGCGT
>DATFAJ010000451.1:0-3490 GCA_035254745.1 Candidatus Methylomirabilota bacterium
GTCTCGTGGGCGGGCTGATCGCGCACGACCCCGTTCTCGAAGAGGCCGGTGGCGCCCGGCGCGTGGGTGCGCTTGGCGTAGGCGAACGCGATGAGCGGCAGCCGCATGCCGACGAAGACGAGATCGTCGTCGCGGATCTCCCGCGCCGCGGCGATGACCATCAATTCGCGCTCCGTGAAATCTGGCCCTGGCTTCTCTTTCATAGCGCTCTGGGATGGATGACTTCGGTTTGGCGGTTTGGCCTCTTCGCGCCTTTGGCGCTCATCGGGGTGTCCTCGCCACCGTGCGTCCCGGCAAGCCCGCGTGCCGGCAAAATCGGCGTCCGGGGGATCGTGTCCTGACAATCCCGCGCCGCGGCCATCAGCGCAGCACGAAGGGCTGGGCCGCGGTCTTGACGAACGGGTGGCGGCGGAGGGCTTCGTCGTTGATCTCGACGCCGAGGCCGGGGCCCGAGGGCAGCTCGAGCCAGCCGTCGCGGGCCTGGATGGGCCGGGCGAGGAACGGGGTCTCCTGGTCGCCGGTGGGGAACTCGACGGGCAGCGGGCCGCCGAACGTGGCGGCCACGTGCAGGGTCGCGGCCAGCCCGGGCCCGAAGTAGAAGGAGTGCGGCGCGATCGGCAGGTTGGCGGCCTGGGCGAGGGCGGCGATCTTCTTGAACTCGGAGATGCCGCCCACCTTGGTGATGCTGGGCTGCAGGATGTCGCCGGCCCGCTGCCGCACGATCTCGTTGAAGCCGTAGAGGGTGGACTCGTTCTCGCCGAGCGCGATCGGGGTCTCGGTGGCGGCGGCCACGCGCGCGAGCCCCGCGTAGTCCTCGGGCGGCCAGACCGGCTCCTCGAGCCAGAACAGGCGGTAGGGGGCGAGGGCCCGCGCCATCGCGATGGCCTCGAACGGCGTCCACGGGCAGTTGGTGTCGAGCATCAGCTCGACGTCGGGACCCACCGCCTCGCGGGCCGCCCGCACCGAGGCCACGTCGGTCTGGTGGAGCTTGAGCATGCGGAAGCCCTGCGCGACGAAGTGCCGGCACGCGCCCGCCACCGCCTCCGGCGTCTCGTAGCGCAGAAGGCTCGCGTAGGCGGGCAGACGCGTGCGCTGGGCCCCGCCCAGGAGCTCGTAGACCGGCGCGCCACGCACCTTGCCGAGGAGATCCCACAGCGCGATCTCGATGCCGCTGATCGCGAACATGCCGAGCCCGCGGCGCCCGTAGATCATGGTCCCCCGGTGCATCAGGTCGACCACCGCCTCGATGCGCAGCGGGTCCTGGCCGACCACCAGCGGGGCCAGGCTCTCCTCGATCACGCTCACCACCGCGAGCGGCGCGCCGTAGGCGAAGGCCTCGCCGAGCCCGGTGACGCCCTCGTCGGTGTGCACGCGAACGAAGATCTGCTTGCGGGTGCCGCCGGTCCACGGCGACGGCGGGTTCATCGGCTTGAGCGGGATGGCGAGCGGCACGGCCTCGATGGCGGTGATCTTCATGGCGGTCAGGCTCCGTAGTCGAGCGGCTCGGACGGCCGCGGACGCTTCACGCGCAGGGCGTCGAGCACGCCCGCGTCGAGACGAGAGAGGAAGCCGGGCCAGTCCGGGACCTCGTGCACCCAGTGGGCCAGCCACTTCTGGAAGCCGTCGACGGTGCGGCTCTCGTCGTGATAGCGGTGGAAGAAGTCGTGGTGCCGGCCGTAGCAGCCCTGCACCGGCGAGGGGAAGGCGCCGTACGGCTGGTGCACGACCGCCGCGATCTTGAGCGCGGGAGCGAGCACGAGGCCCGGGTCGCTCAGGATGCGATCGCGCGGCCGGATCTCCTCCGCGACCAGGATCACCCGGCGGGCCGCGAAGGCGGCGGGGCGGGTGACGCCGAGGGTGCCCCAGACGTGCGCGTGACCCTCCTCGTCCGCGCGCTGCACGTGGAGGATGGCCACGTCGGGGGCGATCGCGGGCACGAGCAGGAGCGGGGCGCCCGACCAGGGATCCGGCGCTTCCTTGAAGGTCGGGTTGGAGCGCGGGAGGTCGGTGCCGAGCAGCGAGCGCGTGGGCAGGTAGGGGACGCCCAGCGCGGCGGCCTGCAGCGCGAAGGCGATGGTCAGGTTCGAGTGGTCCAGGACCTCGAGCGGCGCGGGGATCCGCTGCTCGACCGCGCGCCGGTAGTTGTGGCCCAGCCCCGCGCTCACGTTGCCGACCCACGCCGCGATCACCCGGCGCGCGCAGCCGGCGCCGATGAGCTGGTCAAACAGAATGTCCGAGATCGGTCCGATGAGCGTGAGGTCGCGCCGTCGCTGCCGGATCAGCTCGTGGCCCGCCGCGAACGGGATGAGCCCTTCGAGCGCGGTGCCCATGCAGACCGAGGCGCCGTCGGGCACGAACCGGGCGATGGCCTCCCGCATGGACATGAGCTTGGCCCGAGGCACCCGGGTATCTTACCCGAGAAGGCTATACTGGCTTGGTCTTGCTCCGTGCGGCTTCGCCACGTCGCCCGGCTCGACAACGACCCGATCGTCGCGGCCCCACCCACCGAGTAGCCCCGTTCCGCCGGTCGCGCTGGGTGCCCGAGATCGCCCAGCGCGGCCGGGCTGTCGCGCTCCAATCATGCCTTTGCTAGACTCCGCCCCGGGATGAGACCAGTGACGGATCGGCGCACGTTCCTCGGGACTCTGGCGAGCGGCCTCCTCGCCGCGCCGCTCGCCGCCGGGGCGCAGCAGGCGGGGAAGGTGTACCGGATCGGGTTCCTCGGTAACTCCACCGAGGCTCTGGAGGCTAACCTCGTCGGGCCGTTCCGCGAGGGGCTTCGCGAGCGTGGCTACGTCGAGGGCCGGGATCTCACTATCGAGTACCGCTGGGCCGAAGGAGCGTACGAGCGCTTCCCAGCGCTCATCGCGGAACTCATTGCCCTCAAGGTGGATATCATCGTCACGGCTGGCACGCCCGCGGCCCTCGCGGTCAAGCGCATGACCACGACGATCCCCCTCGTCATGGCTGCGGTAGGCGACCCGATCGGCACGGGCTTGGTCAAGAGCCTCGCGCGACCCGGCGGGAACTTGACCGGGTCGGTGGCGATCGCGCCGGACCTGGAGGGAAAGCGCCTGGAGCTGCTCACGCAGATCGTACCCAAGCTCTCGTCCGTGGCCTTCCTGGGGAATCCGGCCAACCCCCTCCACGTGACCTCGGAAAAGCAGGCCAGCGCCGCCGCCAAGGCGCTGCACCTGAAGGTGGTGTTCTTTCCGGTGCGGGCCGAGGGCGAGTTCGACCACGCGTTTCAGGCGATCGTCGACCAGCGGTCCGGGGCGCTCGTCATGCTGGCGGATCGGCTCTTCCTGCATCACCGGGCGCGAATCGTCGAGTTCACCGCCCGGCACCAGCTCCCGGCGGTGTACGCCTACAGCGAGCTGGTGCAGGTCGGCGGGCTGATGTCCTTCGGACCGAGCTATCCCGAGATGCACCGGCGTGCCGCCTACTACGTGGACAGAATCCTCAAGGGCGCGAAGCCCGCCGATCTCCC
>DATFAJ010000452.1:0-5490 GCA_035254745.1 Candidatus Methylomirabilota bacterium
CGTTCAGGACGTCGACCGGCAGCGAGATGAACACCGGCCCGGTGGGATGGGCCAGCGCGGTCTTGGCCGCGCGGCGCACCGCGCGCGGCAGATCCTCGATGCGGGTGATCTCGTGCGACCACTTCACATACGGCCGCGCCACCGGCGGCAGGTCCGACCAGAGGATCGGCTCGGTGAGGTTCATCGCCTGGTCGTGCTGGCCCGCGGTGATGAGCAGCGGCGTGCCCGCCTCGTGGGCGTCGTAGAGCATGCCCATCGCGTTGCCGAGTCCCGGCGAGGTGTGGACGTTCACCACTCCGAGCTTGCCGCTCGCCTGGGCGTAGCCGTCGGCCATGCTGATCGCGACCGCTTCCTGCAGGGCCAGGATGTAGCGAATGCTCGGCTCCCGCACCAGGCCGTCCATCAGCGGCAGCTCGGTGGTGCCGGGGTTGCCGAACATGGTGTCGACGCCTTCCTGCTTCAGGATCTGGAGGAACGCCTGCTTGCCGGAGAGAAAGGACATGGGGGAGGCCTCCTGGCGCGGGATGATAGCCCCGCTTCCTTGACTGCGCCAGACCCCGCCTGTAGGCTCGGGGCAGCATGGCGTCGGGCGCTCCACCTCCCTTCCTCCAGGCGTGTCTCCGCCGGCCCGTTCCCTTCACCCCGATCTGGCTGATGCGCCAGGCCGGCCGCTACATGCCGGAATACCGCGCGGTGCGGGCGCGGCTCGGCTTCCTCGAGCTGTGCAAGAACCCGGAGGCGGCCGCGGAGGTGACGCTGCAGCCGGTGGACCGGCTCGGCGTCGACGCGGCGATCCTCTTCGCCGACATCCTGCTCGTGCTGGAGCCGCTCGGGGTGGGTCTCGAGTTCACCCGCGGTGACGGCCCGCGCATCGGCCGCCCGGTCCGCAGTAGCCAAGCGGCGTTCGCTCTTCCGCAAATAGACGTCGACGACGCGCTCGGCTTCGTCTACGAGACGGTCGCGCGCGTGCGGAAGGCCCTCGCCGATCGGGTGCCGCTCATCGGCTTCGCGGGGGCGCCGTTCACCCTCGCCTCCTACCTGATCGAGGGGGGGCCGTCGCGCGAGTTCCTCCTGACCAAGACCTTCATGCGACGGGAGCCCGAGGCGTGGAACGCCATGATGACGCGGCTCGCCGACGTCACCGCCGACTACCTCAACGGACAGATCGGCGCCGGGGTGCAGGCGGTGCAGCTGTTCGACTCGTGGGTGGGCGCGCTCTCGCCGGCCGACTACCGCGCCTACGTCCTGCCGCACAGCCGCCGCGTCATCCGCGCCCTGCGGCCGGGCGTGCCCGTGATCCATTTCGGTGTCGGTACCGGTGGGCTGCTCCCCTCGATGAAGGAGGCGGGCGGCGACGTGATCGGGCTCGACTGGCGGGTGGAGCTCGGGCCGACCTGGGAGCGCCTCGGCCCCGACGTGGCGGTGCAGGGCAACCTCGACCCCGCGGTGCTGCTGGCCGGGGTCGACGCGATCCGCGGCGCGGCCCGCGAGATCCTCGACGGCGCGGCGGGCCGCCCGGGCCACGTCTTCAACCTCGGGCACGGCATCCACAAGGAGACGCCGGTCGAGCACGTGCGGGCGCTGGTCGAGATCGTCCACGAGCTGTCCGCGCGATGAGCCCGATCGACTCGGTGCTGCTGGTCGCCTTCGGCGGTCCGGAGCGTCCCGAGGACATCCGCCCGTTCCTCCAGAACGTGGCCGCGGGGCGCCCGATCCCCGCCGAGCGGCTCGAGGCGGTCGCCCACCACTACGAAGCGATCGGGGGCCGCTCGCCGTTGAATGCCCTCACGCGCCGGCAGGCCGACGCGCTCCGCGCCGCGCTCGCCGCCGCCGACCGCGCGCTGCCGGTCTGGGTCGGGATGCGGAACTGGCACCCGTACCTGCACGAGGCGCTCGCCGAGATGAAGGACCACGGCCGTCGGCGCGCCCTCGGCATCATCCTCTCCTCGCTGCAGACCGAGGCCTCGTGGGCCCGCTACGTGGAGGACGTGGCCGCCGCCCGGGACAAGGTCGGGCCCGACGCGCCCGAGGTCGTCTTCGCGGCGCCGTGGTCCGATCACCCCCGCTTCCTCGACGCGATAGCGGACCGCGCGCGCGTGGCCCTGGACGCGGTCGACCCCGCGCGCCGGGCGGCCGTGCGCCTGGTGTTCACCGCCCACAGCGTGCCGGTGTCGATGGCCGCCGGCTCGCCGTATGCCGCCCAGCTCGAGGCCGCGGCGCGGGCGATCGCGGCCCGGCTCGGCCGGGGCGAGTGGACCCTCGCCTACCAGAGCCGGAGCGGCTCGCCGCGCGATCCCTGGCTCGAGCCCGACGTGACCGACGTGATCCGGACGCTCGCCCGCGAGGGCGCGCGGGACGTGGTGGTCGTGCCGGTCGGCTTCGTCTGCGACCACGTGGAGGTGCTCTACGACCTCGACGTGGAGGCCCGGGGAGTGGCGGAGGCCGCGGGGGTGAGCTTCCACCGCGCGGTGGCCCTCAACGACCACCCCGACTTCATCGCGATGCTGGCCGATCTGGTCGGCCGGGCGGGCGCGCGGTGAGGCTCGTCGTCGTCGGCGCGGGCGTCTCGGGCCTGGCCGCCGCCCATCGCGCGGTCGAGCGCGCGCGGGAGAGCGGCCGGCCGCTCACGCTGACCGTGCTCGACGGGGCGGACCGGGTGGGCGGCACGATCCAGACCGAGCGCCGCGACGGGTTCCTCGTCGAGTGCGGGCCCGATTCCTTCCTCTCCGAGAAGCCGTGGGCCCTGGCGCTCTGCCGGCGGCTCGGGGTCGAGGATCGCCTGATCCGCACCGACGACCGCTTCCGCCGGACCTTCGTCGTCCACCGCGGGCGCCTGCATCCCTTGCCCGAGGGCTTCCAGCTCCTGGCTCCGACCCGGCTGTGGCCGCTGGTCTCGTCACGGCTCTTCTCCTGGCCGGGCAAGCTGCGGATGGCGTGCGACCTGGTGCTGCCGCGGGGCGGGGATCCCGACGAGAGCCTCGGGGCGTTCGTGCGGCGGCGGCTCGGGCGCGAGGCGCTCGAGCGCGTCGCCCAGCCCCTGGTCGCGGGCATCTACACCGCGGATCCCGACGAGCTGTCGCTGCGGGCGACGATGCCGCGCTTTCTCGAGATGGAGCGGCGCGAGCGGAGCGTGATCCTGGCCCTCTGGCGGGCGGCGCGCCGGGCGCCCGCTGCCGCCGCGGGCACGAGCGGGGCCCGCTGGTCGCTCTTCGTGACCTTCGCGGGCGGCATGGAGGATCTCGTGCAGACGCTCGCGGCGCGGCTCCCCGCGGGCGCGGTGCGGCTGAAGGAGCACGTCACCGGCGTGGCCCGCGAGAACGGGCGGTGGCGCATCGCCACCGCGGGCGGGGTCGCCCACGAGGCCGACGCGCTCGTGCTGGCGCCGGAGGCGCACCAGGCCGCCCGCATGCTGCGCTACGTCGACCCCGGCCTCGCCCACCTCCTCGAGGAGATCCCCTACGCCTCGTCCGGGACGGTGAGCCTCGCCTATCGTCGCTCCGACGTGCGGCACCCGCTGGACGGCTTCGGCTTCGTGGTCCCGCACGTGGAGCGGCGCCCGATCATCGCGTGCACCTTCTCGAGCGTGAAGTACGCCGGGCGCGCGCCGGAGGGGCACGTGCTGCTACGGGTGTTCATGGGCGGGGCTCTCAACGAGGCGGTGCTGGAGGGCGACGACGCGACCCTGGTCCAGACCGCGCGCGACGAGATCGGCCCGCTGCTCGGGATCGCCGCCGAGCCCGTGTTCGCGCGAGTGGCCCGTCATGCCCGGGCGATGCCGCAGTACCACGTGGGGCACACGGCGCGCGCGCAGGCGATCGAGCAGGCGGTGGCGCGGCACCCCGGCCTGCGGCTGGTGGGGGGAGCGTACCGCGGAGTGGGAATCGCGGACTGCGTGCGCTCGGGAGAGGACGCGGCCGAGACGCTGCTGGAGGACGCGGAGAGGGAGCGGGCCGGGCGCTAGCTCGACTTCGGGTCGATGTGGTCCATCAGCATGTGGACCTCGAGCACCGAGTCGAGATACTGGAAGCTGAACGGCTTGGTGACGTAGTCGGAGGCGCCGAGCGCGAGGGCGCCCCGGGCAGAATCGATGTCCTCCACCGCGGTCACCATGATCACGCAGGTGTCGGGCGCGGTGGCCTTGATGCGACGCAGGGCCTCGATGCCGCCCATGCCGGCCATCATCACGTCCATGAGGACGATGTGGGGGTGGAAGTCCGGGATGCGGTCGAGCGCTTCCTCGCCCGCCTGGGCCTCCACCACGTCGAAGCCGCGGTCCTCGAGGTACTCGGCCAGGACCTTGCGGAACTCGATCTCGTCGTCCACCACCAGGATGCGCGCGCGGACGGGCCGGCGCTCCGGCGAGGCCTCGCCCCGCACCAGGGCGGCCGGGGCCACCACGCCCGCCCGGGCCAGCGTCTCGGAGATCTGCAAGAGGTCGAGCGGCTTGGTGAACGCGCCCGCCACGCTGAGCCCCGCCTCGGTGACCAGCTCGAGGGCGTTGCCCATGCCGCTGACCAGGATCACCACGACGTCGGGATTGAGGGCCTTGATGCGCCCGAGCGCGCCGATGCCGCCAAGGCGAGGCATGAAGAGGTCGAGGATCACCGCCTTGGGCTGCCAGCGCTTGACCTGGAGGAATGCCTCGACGCCGTTGGTCGCGGTCAGGACGACGAATCCCTGCTCGGTGAAGTACTCCTTGAGCAGGTCGAGGATGTCGACGTCGTCATCGACGCACAGGATGCTCGGGAGCCTATCGTCCATGTCGAACCGTCAGAGCAAGAACAATGCCGAAGTTTTCGGTACTTAGACACCGGATTGGCCACGGCTAACCGGATGAAATAACTGCGCTTTGGTGAGAAAGGGATTGCCGCGATTGCAATCGCGTGCACAGATCCTGACAGAGCGTTGACAGTACGGGTCACGGCGGGGGGAGAGGGCGGGGGGCGGGAGGCGGGCGGCTAGAAGTTGACGGTGACGACCAGGCGTGGCCCTGCGGTCTCGGGCCCTCCGATCTGGCCCGTCTCCGAGAGCGGCTGCGGCGCGCTCGTCGACGGGGTCGCCGTCGCCATCACCAGGTCCCGGGTGATCCGAGGCCCAGCGGCGCCCTGGGCGGACGGCCCGGTTGCGGAGCGGAGGCTACCCTTGGTGCAGCGCATCGCGACCGCCTCGCGGCTGCCGGCCACGACCCCATCGCTGGCGGCCAGCCCCACCACCCGGACCGCGCATCGGGCCGGGACCACGACGGCAACGGTGAGCGTGGCCTGAGCGGACCCGGCCCACGCCGGCAGGGGCAGCATGAGCCCCAGCAGCGTGATCGCCAGTCCGACCCGGCCCGCCCGTCCCGTCATGTGCGTGCGCTCCCGTCCTGCCTCGCGGCTGTGGATTTTGCGACAGCACACCTAGGTAGGGCAAGCGAGGTGCCACAGACCGGGCTCGAGTGTCAGCGGCGGGACGCAGGTAAATGCTTTTATACCATGGGCTTACAGACCT
>DATFAJ010000453.1:0-3024 GCA_035254745.1 Candidatus Methylomirabilota bacterium
GCAGACGAAGCGCCCCGGGCATAAATCGTGATGCGTCGGCCGACTGGCCTGGTGTAAGGTCGGGCCCGCTGGCCGCCGCCCGACCACTCCTCCGCGGCCAGACGGAGGACGTTCGAATGGATCGGCGCACCTTCCTCGCCGCGCTGGCGGCCCTCTTCACACTGGCCCGTGCCGCTCGGGCCCAGCCGGCGAGACCCTGGCGCATCGGGTGGCTTTCACCCGCGTCGGCTTCGACGGATGGATACGAGCTGGAAGCGCTGCGCGACGGCCTCCGCAAGCTCAGCTACGTCGACGGGCGCTCGATCATCATCGAGGCGCGGTGGGGGGAGGGCGATGCCCGGCGGCTTCCTGACCTCGCACGCTCCCTCGTCATCGCCAACGTGGACGTCATCTGCACCTCCGGGACGCCCGCGACCCAGGCTGCCAAGGCCGCAACGAAGAGCATCCCGATCATCTTCGGTCGCGCGGCCTTTCCCGACAAGACCGGCCTGGTCTCGAACCTGACCCACCCCGGCGGCAACTTGACCGGCGTCACGTTCATCGGCCCCGAGTACGGAAAGCGGCTGGAGCTGCTCAAGGAGGTCTCGCCCAAGATCTCCCGGGTTGCGCTGCTCTACAACGACCACAACTCGGCCAGCGTGCTGGCGATGCACGAGACCCAGGAATGGGCCAAGACCTTGCAAGTGACCGTGGAGCCGCTGGGCGTCCACGACAGCACGAGCCTGCAAGCCGCGTTCGCCGCCATACGCCACGGTAAGGCCGAGGCAGTCATCACCACCGCGGACCCGCTGCTGGCCTCCCATCGCGCTCGGGTGGTGGAATTCGTCAATGAACGGCGGCTGGTCTCGATGTATGGCGATCGAGAGTACGTCCGGACCGGCGGGCTCATGTTCTATGGGACCAGCACCACGGACATGTGGCGGCACGCGGCCACGTACGTCGATCGTATTCTCAAGGGGGCGACGCCGGGCGAGCTCCCGGTGGAGCAGCCGACGCAGTTCGAGCTGATGATCAACCTGAAGACCGCGAAGGCCCTGGGGTTGACCTTGCCTCAGTCCCTCCTGCTCCGGGCGGACCAGGTGATCGAGTGATCCCCGAGCGGCCCGAAGCAGGCCGGGGCCGGCGCCTCGCCTAGGAGCGCGCCTCCCAGGGCGACTGCCAGTACCGCACGCCCTTGGCGAGCTCCTTCCACTCTGTCTTGGGCCGCTCGCTCAGGCTCTTGCCGAAGTTGGTGCCGGGCGGCTCGTGGAGGTTCTTGCCCAGGGTGTCCGGGAAGAGCTTGGCCAGCTCCTCGGGCTCGAGCTTGCGGTCCGCCTCGATGCGGCGAATCGGCTCGGGCAGCGCCATCAGGGTGTAGCCGTAGCCGAAGGAGTGGAAGACCTGCCCGTTGACGTGGCCGGCGCCCTCGCTGGCCAGGTACACCACGAGCGGGGCCACGTTGTCCGGGTCGCGCTCGGTGCCGATGGCCTGCTCGCTCGGCCACTTGCCGGTCTGCTCGAAGACCTGGCGGCCGCGCGGGGTGGAATCGATCATTCGGGTCGCCCCGCTCGGCATGATCGCGTTCGACGTCACGTTGTACTTGGCCATGCCGTTGGCGGTGGACCAGGAGAGCCCGATGATGCCGGCCTTGGCCGCCCCGTAGTTGGGCTGGCCGGGCGACCCGAGCGCGGAGACCGACGACATCGAGATGATGCGCCCGTACTTCTGCTCGCGCATGTAGGGGGCGGCGGCCCGGGTACAGAAGTAGGTGCCGTCCAGATGCACCGCCAGGACCGCGTCCCACTCCTCCTTGGCCATGTTGAAGATCATGCGGTCGCGCAGGATCCCGGCCACGTTGACCAGGATGTCGATGCGGCCATAGGTCTTCACCACCTGCTCGACCATCTCGTTGGCCGCCTTGTGGTCGGCCACCGAGCCGTAGTTGGCCGAGGCGGTGCCGCCCGCCTTGACGATCTCGTCCACCACCTGCGCGGCCGGCCCGGTCGCCACTCCCTCGCCGTCCAGGCCTGCGCCCAGGTCGTTGACCACCACCTTGGCGCCGGCCCTGGCCAGCGCGATCGCGATGCCGCGGCCGATGCCGCGCCCCGCGCCGGTCACCAGCGCGTTCCTGCCCTCGAGTAGCTTGGCCATGTTGCCCTCCGCGTTACGCGGTCGCCCGCGCGAGCGGGCCGCGCAGGAGCCGTCCGGGGTGCGCGCCGGTGTGCTTGCCGTCGCGCAGCAGGATCTCGCCGTTGACCACGGTGGCCGCGATGCCGCGGGTGCGCTGGATCAGCCGCTTGGCCCCCGCGGGCAGGTCCCGCACCACCTCGGGCAGCTCGGCCGCGATGGTGTCGGGATCGAAGACCACGAAGTCGGCGGCCATGCCCTCGCGGATCAGGCCGCGGTCGGTGAAGCCCCAGTACGACGCCGGCACGAACGACAGCATGCGCACCGCCTGCTCGAGGGTGAGGGCCTGCTTGGTGCGCACCCAGTGGCTCAGGAGATAGGTCTGCAGCGAGGAATCCATGAGCTGGGAGACGTGCGCGCCCGAGTCGGAGAAGGTGACCACCGCCTGCGGGTGCTTGATCAGCTCGATCGCGAGGTCCTGGTTCTCGTTGGCGATCGGATTGAAGAAGAAGCGGTCCATGTCCTTCTCGAGCGCGAGGTCGATCATCGCCTCGACCGGGTCCACCCCGCGCTCGCGCGCGATCTCGGCCACCGAGCGGTGCGGCGGATCCACCGAGTCCATCACGAAGAGCCAGTCGTAGGCGGCCTGCCGCGCCTCGGTGCCGAGCGCCTTGCGAGTGTCCCGCTCGCGCGCGGCCTCGACCAGCTTCTTGCGCAGCTCGGGGTCGCGCAGGCGGGTCTGCTGCTCGGCGAGCGGGAGCGCGCGCAGCTCCTTCCAGACCGGCAGCCGGTCGAACGGCAGCTGGGTCTTGAAGGAGAGCACCACCGAGAGCGCCCGGCTGTGCACCTGGGCGAACATGCGCCCGCCCGCGGCGTTGGTCTCCTCGATCAGCTTCACGTAGTGCCGCCACATGTCGG
>DATFAJ010000454.1:0-2845 GCA_035254745.1 Candidatus Methylomirabilota bacterium
GGGGCCGGCCGCGACGAGCGATCCCAGGAGGACGCCGGCGAGGAGTAGACAGGACGGGACGAGCGCGCGACGCGGCATGGCCAGATCTCCTGTTCTCGAGCAGGATGTCGTCATCGACCGGGAGTAGGAGCGAAACGGGCCGAAAAGTTGGCTTATTATCCTCGGGGGCGAGGGGTTGTCAATGTGGGCGTCCGCAACGGCGCGCGCGGCGTGTGTCGGGCCGACGGCGCTGCCCGGTTGACCTGCCTGCCCCCCGAGCATAGGCTCGGGCGCATGACGATGCGCAGCGCGGCCTCTCTGGCCCTCCTCGGCGCAGCCCTGGTGACGATCCTGCTGGTCGTTGGCTTCCTCCTCGACCTGCTGAACGCGCTTCGCGGTCTGGTCCCGGCGCTGCGATTGGTCACGTCTTTCATCTACGCCTTCGCAGGCGTGGGCGCCGTGGTCTTCCTGTACGTGTTCCGCCGAGCCCAGTCCTGACCGTGCCTCCCGACCGCCAGACCGGCCCCAGCCAGCCCAACCCCACCAAGCTCGTCGGCGTCGACGTCGGCGGCACCTTCACCGACCTGGTGCTGGTCGACGAGGCCACCGGCCTCGTGCGGGTGGCCAAGGTCCCGACCACCGTCGCCAATCAGGCCGGCGGCGTGCAGGCCGCGCTGGCGGGCGCGGCGGCGCACGCGGCCGAGGTCGCGGTGATCGTCCACGGGACCACCACCGCGACCAACGCGCTGCTCGAGCGCAAGGGCGCCCGCACCGGGCTCGTCACCACGCGCGGCTTCCGCGACGTGCTGGAGCTGGGCCGGCGCACGCGTCCCACGCCCTACGGGCTCAAGGGCACGTTCGAGCCGCTGATCCCGCGCGACCTCCGCCTCGAGGTGGACGAGCGGGTCGACGCCGAGGGCCTCGAGGTCACGCCCCTGGCCGCGGAGCAGATGCGCGCGGCGGTTCTGCGCCTGCGGGGGCAGGGCGTGGAAGCCCTGGTGATCCACTTCATGCACGCGTACGTCAACGACGCGCACGAGCGCCAGGCGCGCGAGATCGCCGCCGCGCTCTGGCCCAACGCCTACGTCACGGTGGGCTCCGAGCTGCTGCCGGAGTACCGCGAGTTCGAGCGCGGCACCACCGCGGCCATCAACGGCTTCGTGCAGCCGATCATCGACCGCTACCTGCGCACGCTGGCCGGCGAGCTCGGCCGCCAGGGCTACCGGCGCGAGCTGCTCATCATGCAGGGCAACGGCGGCACCATGTCGGTGGACCTGGCGGCGCGCCACGCGGTGAGCACGCTCATGTCGGGCCCCGCGGCGGGGGTGAAGGCCGCGGCCTACACCGCGCTGGCGGCGGGGCACCGCAACATCATCAGCTGCGACATGGGCGGGACCAGCTTCGACGTCGGCGTCATCCGCGACGGGCGGCCCGCGCTCACCGCGGACAAGGAGATGGGCTACGGGCTGCCGGTCCGCGTGCCGATGATCGACATCCACACCATCGGGGCGGGCGGCGGCTCCATCGCGCGGGTGAACTCGGCCGGCATCCTGCAGGTCGGGCCCGAGAGCGCGGGGGCGGATCCCGGCTCGATCTGCTACGGGCGCGGGGGCGAGGAGCCCACCATCACCGACGCCAACCTGCTGCTCGGGCGCCTCAACCCGGACGGGCTGCTCGGCGTCGATCGGGCCGCGGGGCTCGACCGCATCCGGGAGATCTTCGACAAGAAGATCGGCGCACACCTGGGGCTGGGTCCGGACGAGGTGGCCAGCGCGATCGTGCGGGTGGCCAACGACAAGATGGCGGGAGCCATCCGCCTGGTGTCGCTCCAGCGCGGCCACGACCCGCGCGACTTCGTGCTCTTCGCCTTCGGCGGGGCGGGTCCGCTGCACGCGGTGGCCCTGGCCCGCGAGCTCGCGATCCCGCGGGTGCTGGTGCCGGCCCGGCCCGGGATCACCTCGGCGCTGGGCTGCCTGGTGGCCGACGTGCGCCACGACTTCGTGAAGACGGTCAACCAGGGCGTGCTGCGCCTGGACCTGGCCGAGGCGCACCGCGTCCTCGCGGCTCAGGTGGACGACGGCCGCCGGATGCTGGCCTCGGAAGGCGTGGAGGTCGAGACGGTCAGCGTCCAGCACGAGGCGGACATGCAGTTCGTGGGGCAGACCCACGTGCTGACGGTGCCGATCGCGCGGACCGACTTCGCGCGCGAGGACCTGATGCGCGCCTTCGAGGTCGCCTACTGGGAGCGCTTCGAGGTGGAGCTGCGCGAGATGCGCGCCCAGGTCGTGAGCCTGCGCACCGCGGTGATCGGCCGGCGCCGCCCGGTGTCGCTCCAGGGCTTGATCGCGCTGGAGCCGGCGGCGGGCAAGGTCGCGCCGGCCACCCGGCGGCGCGCCTGGTTCGACGGGCAGTGGCACGACACGCCGGTGTACCGGCGGGAGCAGCTGGGCGTCGGCGCGGAGCTGGTCGGGCCGGCCATCGTCGAGCAGCTCGACTCCACCACCGTCATCGAGCCGGGAGACCGGGTGCGCGTGGACGCGCTCGGCAACCTCGAGATCACCGTGCGCGGCCTGGAGGCCGCGACGTCACCGGAGACCCGTTGACCATGGCCCAGACCGAAGCCCAGCTCGACCCCCGGCTCGTGCTCGACGAGATGAAGAAGAACGGGGTCACCCACGTGGTGTGGCTGCCCGACAGCGAGACCAACTTCCTCTACCAGCTCATGCAGGCGGACCCGTCGCTCACGCTCGTGCCGGTCAGCCGGGAGGGGCTCGCGTTCTCGATCGCGGCCGGGCTCGCCACCGGAGGCCAGCACCCGATCATCCTGATCCAGAACACCGGCCTCATGGAGTCGGGCGACTCGCTC